>JASHTQ010000613.1 GCA_030040475.1 Streptosporangiaceae bacterium | reverse complement strand
GAGCTGTGGGCCATCAGCAAGCACGGCGTCAAGCCGGACATCCTGGTGTCGGGCAAGGGCATCTCCGGCGGCATGTACCCGGTCAGCGTCGTGCTGGCCAGCGAGGCGGCCGCGGGCTGGCTGACCGAGGACGGCTTCGCGCACATGTCCACCTTCGGCGGCGCCGAGCTCGGCTGCGTCGCCGCGCTCAAGACGCTGGAGATCACCTGCCGGCCCGAGGTCAGGTCGATGGTGCACTACATCGCCGGCACCTTCACCGCGGGGCTGGCGCGGATCCAGGCCGCCTGCCCGGACTGGTTCACCGGCATCCGGCAGGACGGCCTGGTGATGGGCCTGGAGTTCGGCCATCCGCAGGGGGCCAAGTTCGTCATGAAGCGGCTGTACGAGAACGGGGTCTGGGCGATCTTCTCCACCCTCGACCCCCAGGTCCTGCAGTACAAGCCGGGCATACTGCTCACCCCGGCGCTCTGCGAGGAACTGCTCGAGCGCACCGAGGTGGCGATCGGCAAGGCCCGCGACGACGCGGCAAGGGGAGCGCGGCGGTGACCGAGATCAGCGTGGCCGAGCTGCTCACCGACCCGGCGGGCGTGCCGCGGGCGCGGGCGATGCTGCAGCGCGCCGAGTGGGCGGCGCGCTCCTTCGCCCGCTACGACAAGCCCTCGGTGGACGCGATCGTGCGAGCCGCCGCTGCGGCGGGGGCGGCCAAGGCCCGCGAGTACGCCGACTGGGCGGTGCGGGAGACCGGCTTCGGCGTGGCCGAGCACAAGGTGCTCAAGAACGTCGCCTGCAGCACCGGGCTTGTCGAGTACTACGCCGGGCACGACTACGTGACGCCGCGGCTTGACCCGGCGGCCAAGATCGTCGAGATACCGCGCCCGGCCGGCGTGGTCCTCGCCCTGACCCCGTCCACCAACCCGGTCGCCACGGTGTTCTTCAAGTGCCTGCTGGCGCTGATGACCCGCAGCGTCGTCGTGCTGAGCCCGCACCCGCTTGCCAAGGAGTGCTGCGCCGACGCCGCGCGCACGCTCGCCGCCGCCGCGGTGCAGGCCGGGGCGCCTGACGGCGTCATCCAGGTGGTGGACGAGCCCTCGGTGCCGCTGATCGACGCGCTGATGACCGACGAGCGGACCAGCGTCATCGTCGCCACCGGCGGGGTGCCGGTGGTCCGGGCCGCCTACAGCTCGGGCACGCCGGCGATCGGCGTGGGGCCAGGCAACGTGCCCGTCCTCGTCGACGCCACCGCCGACCTGGCCAAGGCGGCCAGGCGGATCGTGGACAGCAAGAGCTTCGACAACTCGATCCTGTGCACGAACGAGTCGGTGCTGATCGTCGAGGAACGGGCGGCCGCCGCGCTGCTGCGGCAGCTGAAACGGGCCGGGGCCTACCTGCTCGAGCCGGGCGAGCGGGACCGGGTCGGCAAGCTGCTGTTCCCCGGCGGCAGGTTCGACATCCGCTTCGTCGGCAAGGACGCGACCTGGATCGCCGCCGAGGCGGGCATCCGGGTGCCCGCCACTACCAGGGTCCTGCTGGCGCCGTTCGACCTGGTCGTGCCGGAAGAGCCGCTGGCGCACGAGAAGCTGTGCCCGGTCCTCGGCCTGGTCCAGGTGGAATCGGCCCGGCGCGGCATCGACGCCGCGCGGGCCGTGCTCCGGCTGTCCGGCCGCGGCCACTCGGCCGCCATCCACAGCACCGATCCGCACGTGATCATGGAATACGGCGCGGCGGTCGAGGTGCTGCGGGTCGCCGTCAACGTCGGCAACAGCCTGGGCAGCGCGGGCCTGCAGACGAACCTCGCCCCGTCGATGACGATCGGCACCGGCTTCTTCGGCCGGTCCTCGGTGGCCGAGAACCTGCATCCCAGCCACCTGGTGCAGTGGACGCGGCTGGCCTACAGCAGCGATCCCGCCGAGCCGTTCGGCGACTTCGCCGGGCTGATCCCGTGGCAGGCGCCCGCCGGGCCGATCCCGCCGTACCCGGTCGCGTCCAACCAGCGGGACGGCGGCCACCCCGGCAGCCCGGGCAGCCCGACAGCCGCGGGCGCCCGCAACGGACGCTACGAGCTCCCGCCGGACGCGGCCGGAGCGCTAAGAGCGGAGATCAGGCGGCTGGTCATCGAGGAACTCTCCCAGCTGGTGCGAGGCTGACCGTGGCAGAACTGCGCTCGTTCATCTTCTTGTCCAGGCTGCAGCCGCAGACGATGTGCTACCTGGGCACCTGGATCCGCGGCTCGCTGCCGCGCAGCCACGTCGCCGCGCAGGTGATCGAGGTGGCGCCCGGCCTGGACATCGAGCCGCTCACCGACGTGGCGGTCAAGCACGCCGACGTCAAGGCGGGAATTCTCGTCGTCGAGCGGCAGTTCGGCTACCTGGAGATACACGGCGGCAACGACGAGGTGCAGGCGGCCGCGTCCGCGGTGCTCGGCGCGCTCGGCGCGACCGCGCGGGATGCCACCCGTCCGCAGATCCTGGCTGCCACGATCATCACCATGCTCGACCCGCAGCAGGCCTTCCTGGTCAACAGGAACAAGATCGGCTCGATGGCGCTGGCCGGGGAGTCCCTGTTCGTCCTGGAGATGCAGCCCGCCTCCTACGCGATCCTCGCGGCCAACGAGGCAGAGAAGGCGGCCAGGGTCAAGCTCGTCGACTACCGGATGATCGGCGCCACCGGGCGGCTCTACCTGTCCGGTTCGGAGGCGGACGTGCGGCAAGCGGCGGACGCCGCCGAGGACGCCCTGCGGAGCCTGGCATGAGCGAGATGGACGAGCTTGATGCTCTGCGCGCGCTGGTGCGCGACGTCATCCGCGACGTGCTGCCCAAAGGCCTGCCGGAGACCGAAACGGTCAACCTTTCAACGGACGATGACCTCGCCGAGTTCGTGACCCGGCTGCTGGACCTAGACGACGAGGAGCGCCAGGAGCTGCGGGCCGGGCGGAAACGGTTCAGGCTCGCTCCCGCGCCGCTGCGCCCCGTCGCCGCCCCGCCGCCGGCCGCGAACGGCACCCACCACACCGCGATCGGCACCCACCACGCCGACAACGGCATTCACCACGCCGACAACGGCACACGCCGGATCGGCAGCGGCGCGGTCACCGAGGCGGTGATCCGCGACGCGGCCCGGGCCGGGCAGCGGCTGGTCCTCGGCCGTGGCGCGGTGCTGACCCCGCTGGCCAGGGACCGTGCCAGGGCAAGCGGCGTGCAGATCGAGAAGGAGCGCTGATGCTGACCGCAACGGTGATCGGGAGCGTCTGGGCCACCCGCCGCCTGGCCGAGCTGCCCAACGGTGCCTTCCTCGAGGTGGAGACGGAGGGCAGCCGCCAGCGGCTCATCGCCTTCGACGTGCTCGGCACCGGCGTGGGGGAGCGGGTGCTCATCAGCCAGGGTTCGGTCGCGGCGGCCTGGTTTCCCGGCAAGCCGCCGCCCGTCGACGCGCTGATCATCGGGTCCATCGACCCCCAACCCAGAAACGGAGGATGAGTGATGGCGGATAACGCGATCGGACTGATAGAGACCAAGGGCTACGTGGCCGCGCTCGCGGCGGGAGATGCCATGGTCAAGGCGGCGAACGTGACGATCGTCGGCCGCGAGCAGGTGGGCGACGGGCTGGTGTCGGTGACGATCGTCGGTGACGTCGGCGCGGTGAAGGCAGCCACCGAGGCCGGCGCGGAGACCGCGTCGAACGTGGGCGAGCTCGTCTCCGTGCACGTCATCCCGCGCCCGCACGCCGAACTCGCCAGGCACTTCAAGATCAGTGGCGACTGAGGCCCGCGCAGCGGAGCTGCGGGTCTACCTCCTCATAACGGACCTGCAGCCGCAGTTCGCCGCGTACCTCGGCACGCCGACCCGCGCACGGGGCTACCCGCCGTTCGCCGGCCAGCACGCGCTCATCGTCGAGGTGGCCCCGGCGCTGGCGATCGAGCGGGTCACCGACCTGGCGCTGCGCGCCGTGCCCTCCGTCGAGCCCGGCATCCTGTTCGTCGAGCGGCAGTTCGGGGTGCTCGAGGTGCACGGCAAGGATCTCGGCGACGTGCGCCGGGCCGGCCAGGCGATCCTCGACGGGCTGGAAGCCGACGAGAAGGACCAGCTGAGGCCGCAGATCCTGTTCTGCGATGTGATCGAGGACGTGACCGATGCGCATGCGATCATCATCAACAGGAACAGGTCCGGCTCCATGATCATCCCCGGCGACACCCTCGGCGTCTGCGAGGTCACGCCGGCGCTGTTCGCCGCCGTCGCCGCCAACGAGGCGGAGCGCGCAGCGCCGGGGATGACGCTTGTGGATGTCTCGATGATCGGCGCGGCCGGGCGGATCTACCTGAGCGGGCCCGCAGCCGACGTGCGGCGCGCCCAGCAGGAGATCACCGCCGTCCTGTCCGCCGTCACCGGCCGGGACCACTAAGCATGGCCGGCCACGGCGCGCCATCCG
>JASHTQ010000612.1 GCA_030040475.1 Streptosporangiaceae bacterium | reverse complement strand
CCGGGCACGCCCGCGCTCCCCGCCCCGGCCGGCGACGCCGCCCGGGCCGCCGCGGCATCGCGGCGGCTCGATGACGCATTCCGCACCTACCTGGCCGAGCGCGGCACGAAGCGGATCCCCCTTGCCGACGTGGCCAGCCTGGTCACCGGGGTCGCCGGACTGCGCCTGGAGGCCGACGCGGTACTTGACCTCTGGCGGGACGACGGCGGCCAGGCCGACGGCGACGTGGCTGCCGCCCGGCAGGAGATCCTGGGCACGGCCGAACACGTCACCGGCTGGTACGACGGTCTCGCGACCATCATGATCACCGGCGGCGGGCTGCCCCAGCCGCTCGCCCACGACACGGCCGCCGACACGCGCCTGGTCCGGGCGGTGCGCCGCGACCTGCTCGATAACGACGGCAGAGCCAGCGCCACCGCGGTCCGGATGATCTGGACCGGCGACCACCTTGACGTCGTCCGCCGTCTGCAGGCCGCCGTCGTCTCGCCGGCCCGCGCCACCGCCGGGCAGCCCGAAGGCGGCCGGGTAATCCCGCCGCTGCCCAGGCGATTCCTGGCTGCTCCGGTGAACCGGATCGCCAGGGCGGCCGACGGTAACCGTGAAAAGCGGCCGTTAGCCTGGCTACGACCTTGAACCTGACCGACGTCTCCATTTCGGTATCCACAGCTCGGCATCGCCGGCATCGGCCCGCCTGGACTGAAGATAGCCGCGAAGCTTGCCGAGCGCCGGATGCGGGTTGTCGGCGCGCCAGATCAGCGACATCGGGTAGACGGGCGCCGGGTCGCGTACCGGTATGCGCCGCAGGTCGTAGCTGTCTGGCCACAGGTAGCGCGAGCGTTCGCCGACAAGCGTCGCCAGGTCGCAGGAGTCGGCGATCTCGGCGAGCAGCGCTTCGTAACCGAAGACCGGCCCGATCACGTCGATGGTGAGCCCGAACGCGGCGGCCAGCTCGTCGTAGTAGTCGGCCCACTCGGTGCCGCGGGCCATGCCAGGCATCCAGATCCTGTACCCGGCAAGCTGCGCCGGCGTGACGGCGTGGGCGCCGGCCAGCGCATGGCGGGGCCCGACGAGTAGCTGGTGCGGCTCGTCGATGACGTGGGCGGCCCTGATCGCGTTCGGCAGGCGCTGCCACGGCGGAACCGCGTGGAAGGTGGCGTCGATCGTCCCCGCGTCGATCGCGTCGATGGCCGCATCGACGTCGGCATCCAGGGTCACGACGTCCAGCTCCATCTGGGCATACATCCGGTAGAAGTCCTGCAGGAGCACCGCAGGCGCGATCCGCCTGCTGGTCACGTCGACGCGGAGAGCCCGTCGGCCGGGACGCACGGACGCGTCGGCCCGCGCTGCCACCCGCAGGAGCTCGCGGGCATGCGGCAGGAATGCCTGGCCGTCGATGGTGAGCCTGACGCCGCGGGCCGTGCGGGTAAACAGGCGCACAGCCAGGTCTTTCTCGAGCGCGGCGATGCGCTTGGAGGCAGCCTGCTGGGTGATCGACAGCGCGGCGGCCGCTTGCTGCAGCTGGCCGGCGTCCGCGGCGGCGACGAAGGTGCGCACGGCGTCGATATCCACGCGCCAGACCCTACCGAACAACTCACGGTTGTGGCTCGCCGCCGCGGCAATTGTTTGCTCTGCTCTTCTTCGTCTTGCTTGGATCGGATCGATCAACGGCAAGTTGTCTTCGGGCGGGAGGTGCGCGAGCTGTGGCGAGGCGATCCCTGGGCCGGCAGTTCGGCTGGCTGTGGGCAGCCTACGCGGTCAGCGCCTACGGCTCCGGGCTGGGGTTCGGCGCGTTCCCGCTGATCGCCGTGCTGGTGCTGCACGCCAGCCCCGCCCGGGTTTCGGCGCTGTCAGCGGTGGGGTCGGCCGTGGGCGCGCTGATCGCGCTGCCGCTGGGGCCGTGGGTGGAGTTTCGCCGCAAGCGGCCGATCATGATCGCGATGGACCTGGCTCGGTTCGCGGCCATGATGACGATCCCGGTTGCCTACGCCCTCGGCCGCCTCAGCTTCGTCCAGCTGCTTGCCGTCTCGGCCGTGGTGGCCTCGGCCAGGATCGCGTTCAACGCGGCCAGCGGGGCCTGCATCAGGACCCTGGTCAAGCCCGACGACCTGCTCGTGGCCAACGCGCGGTTCGAGTCCACCACGTGGAGTTCCATCGCGGTCGGGCCGCCGCTTGGAGGCGCGGCGATCACCCTGTTCGGGCCGGTCACCACCGTGACGGCCGACGCGGTCAGCTACCTGCTGTCCGCGCTGGGGATCACCGCGATCCGCGGCCGGGAAGAACGCCCGCAGCGAACCGCCGAGAACCGGGTCCGCGCCAGCGAGCTGCTCGACGGCTGGCGGCACATCCTGACCCACCCCGGCCTGCGCGCGCTCTACCTCAACAACCTGCTCGTCGGCGGGCTGATCATGGCGACCGAGCCGCTGCTTGCCGTGCTGCTGCTCCGCCAGCTCCGCTTCCCGCCCTGGCAGTACGGCCTCGCCTTCGCCGCCCCCTGCGTCGGCGGGCTGATCGGCTCACGCCTCGCCCGCCGTGTCGTGGCGCGGCATGGCGAACGCAGGGTCCTGCGGTCAGTCGGCGCGCTGCGCGCGGTCTGGCTGATCGGCCTCGCCTTCGTCCGGCCCGGCGTCATGGGCCTGATGACCGTGATCGCCGTCGAGCTCGCGATCATCATCAGCATGAGCCTGTACAACCCGGTGCTGGCCACCTACCGGCTCAAGCACACCCCAGGGCACCGCATCGCCCGCACCCTCTCGGCCTGGTCGATCAGCAGCGGCGCCTCGATCGCCATCTTCAGCGCACTCGGCGGGCTGCTCGCCGACGCCACAAGCACGCGCACGGCCATCACGGCCGCGGGACTGCTCATCCTCGCCAGCCCGCTGCTGCTGCCGCGTCGCCGGCAGCTCGCTATTCCCTGACCGGCCGGGCCCGTCCATGCTCCCGCCCGCGGGCGCAGGCCCTTTTCGGCGCGGGCGGCGGCGCCAGCAGAAACGCGCATGAGGGAATTCGATAAGTGTCATAAATTCTTTGAAACCGCCGACACTTGCCGGTGGCCGAAGTAACGTGCCAGACTCGTCTTCATCCATTAGCACGATGGCCGCAGGAAAGCTATTGCTTCGCCGCGGAATAGAAATCCGTCATTCGGGGGAATGGTGCCTGCCAAGAACGGCACACCGTGCTGATCACCGGCGGCGGGCACGTCGTCTAGGCGAAGCAGGAAGCAGGAAGAAGAACCACGATGGGCCTAGCCTGGCAGCAAGGACCGCTCGCCCCGGGGGCGATCGGCCATTTCCTCGTCCCCGAACCGCTCCCGGAGCGAATGCTGTTCGCCGAGCCGTTGCGGCGGCGGATGCGGGTCAAGTTCGGCGGGGAATGGATAGCCGAGAGCGAGGACGTCGTGCTGCTGCACGAGCCCGGCCGCTACCCGGTGGCCTACTTCCCGCTCGGCGCGGTCACCGGCGGCGTGCTGGAACTCGCCGAGCACACGACCCGCCACCGCGACCTGGGCCCGACGTCGTGGTACACGGTGCGGGCGGGGACAAGCAGCACGCCGCGGGCGGCCTGGCAGCACACCGAACTGCCCGGCTACGCCGGGGACCTGAAGGGCCGGATCGCGTTCGCGTGGCGGGCCATGGACGCCTTCTACGAGGAAGACGAACGGATCGTCGGCCACGCAGCGGACCCCTATCACCGCATCGATATCCGGCAGGCCAGCAGGCACCTGGTCGTCCGCGACAAGGACCGGGTGATCGCCGACAGCAGCCGCCCGCTTGCCCTGTACGAGTCCGGGTTCGCGCCGCGCTGGTACGTCCCGCGCGCCGACGTGGACTCCTCGGCGCTGACCCCGGCGGAGGGCCAGACGTTCTGCCCGTACAAGGGCATGTGCAGCTACTACGACATCGCCGCCGCCAAGCGCGCCGTGTGGTCGTACGAGGACGCCTGGCCCGAGGTCGGGAAGATCCGCGGCATGCTCTCCTTCGAGCCGGACAAGGTCGAGGTGTACCTGGACGACACCCGGATGCGGCTGGAACCCGGCCAGAGCGTGATCGCGCACGGCGCCGACCGTAACCTCAGCACCGACGAAGTGGGCCGCGGCAGGCATCCGTGACGCCGGTGCTGGTGTCGGTGAACGTGGGCCTGCCGAAGGACGTGCCCTGGCAGGGCAAGACCGTCTGCACGGGGGTGTGGAAGCACCCGGTACGGGGCCCGGCGATGGCCCGCCGGCTGAACATCGACGGTGACGGCCAGGGCGACCTGGCCGGGCACGGCGGCGAGCAGCGGGCCGTGCTCGTCTACCAGATCGAGTCGTACCGGTACTGGCAGCGATATTTCGGCCGGGATGACCTGGGCTACGGCCAGTTCGGGGAGAACCTCACCGTCGACGGTCTGCCCGACGACGAAGTATGCATCGGCGACAGGTACCGGATCGGCCAGGCCGAGTTCGAGGTCACCCAGCCGCGGGTCACCTGCTACCGGGTGGGCCTGCGCATGGGCGAGCCGGAGCTGCCGGCGCTGCTTGTCGGCCACCACCGGCCCGGGTTCTACATGCGGGTCATCACCGAGGGGCATCTCCAGGCCGGCGATGCGATCGTCAAGACCAGGACGGGCCCGCACGCGCTGAGCGTGGCCGACACCGACGCGCTGCTCTACCTGCCCGGCCGCGACCAGGACAAGCTGCGCGTTGCCGTGCAGATCCCCGCGCTGAGCCCCGGCTGGCAAGGCTCGTTCCGCGACCTGCTTGCCGAGGCCGACGGCACAGCCGGCGTCGCCGGGCCGGCCTGGGCCGGGTTCCGGCCGCTGCGGGTAACCAGGGTGGTGCCGGAAACCGCAACCGTGTCGTCGATCTACCTGGCCGCGCCGGACGGCAGCCCGCTGCCCGCCGCGCGGGCCGGCCAGTACCTGACGCTGCGGATCACCGGCGCCGGGCAGCCGGCCCCGGTGCGCAGCTACTCGCTGTCCTCGGCGCCTGACGCCGGGACCTACCGGATCAGCGTCAAGCAGGAGCCGCACGGCATCGCCAGCGGCTTCCTGAACCGCGACCTGCGGCCCGGGATGGTCCTGGAGGTGGCCGCACCTCGCGGCGACTTCACCCTCGACGACGGCGCCGGGCCGGTGCTGCTCGTCTCGGCCGGCATCGGCGTCACGCCGGTGCTGGCCATGCTGCACCGGCTCGCGGACTCCGGCAGCGAACGCGACCTGTGGTGGATCCACGGTGCCCGCGCACCGGCCGAGCATCCGCTGGCCGCCGAGGCGCACGCCTTGCTCGCGGGCCTGCCGCGGGCCCGCGAGCGCGTGTTCTACAGCACGACCGGCGGGCGCCTGACCAAGGAGAAGCTGGCCGCGCTCGGCCTCCCGGCGAGCGCGAGCGCCTACATCTGCGGCCCTGCCTCGTTCATGACCGACATGCGGGACGCCCTGACCGCGATCGGCGTCGACCCCGCGCGCATCCGCACCGAGCTGTTCGGGGCGCTGGCCTCGATCAACCCCGGGCTCACCGGGCACGCTGGCAAGACGCCCCACCAGCCGCCCGGCCGGCCGGGCACCGGGCCGCTGGTCACGTTCGCCCGCAGCGGCATCACCGCGCCCTTCGGCAACCACGGGCGCAGCGTCCTCGACCTCGCCGACGCCTGCGACGTTCCCACCCGCTGGAGCTGCCGCACCGGCGTCTGCCACACCTGCGTCACGCCCCTGCTGTCCGGGGACATCACCTACTCCCCGGAGCCGCTGGAACCGCCGGCTGACGGGCAGGTCCTCATCTGCTGCGCCGAGCCCGGCACCGACATCGTCCTGGACATGTAGGCCGTGGCGACACCAGAACAGGGGGACGCAGGCACGGGCGACATGGCGTACCGGGAACACGCACCACCGCCCGTTCTGCATAAATATCTTTTGCATGTGGATGCCCAGCCGGGGGAGGCGGTGCTGGAGCGGGCGGTGGCTGCGTACCGAGCCGCGCTTGGCTCACGGCTGATCGCCGGGTATGCGCTCGGCAGCCTCGCCCACGGCGGCTTCAGCCCGCTGGTCAGCGACGTCGATCTCGGGCTCGTCCTGAACGATCCGCCGCGGGCGAAGGACCGCATGACGATCCGCGGCGTGGCGCGCTCCGTGACGGCCGGGGGCTCGGAGCTCGACCGGCGGCTCTCCGTGTTCTGGGGGACGCCCGACACCTTGCGGGGCGCGAGCCGCGGCGGCCGGTTCCCCCCGCTGGACCGGCTGGACCTGCTCGAGTACGGTCGGCTGCTGACGGGACGGGATGTGCGCGCCGCCGTGGCCCGCCCGGACGGCACCGAGCTGCTGGTGGCGGGCGCCGAGTTCGCGCTCGGCTACCTAGGCGCCCGGGGCGCCGGGCTGCGGCCGGATCGCCTGCCGGGGCTGCGGGCGCGAGAGGACGCGCTGGACGAGATGCGCGACCCTGCGCGGCTGGTCGCCCGCGGGCCGCGGCGGATGACCAAGATCGTGCTCTTTCCCGTTCGCTTCCTTTTCACCGCCGAGACGGGCCGGGTGGGCACCAACACCCTCGCCGCCGAGCACTACCTTGCCGGCGCGTACGCGCCTGCCGCCGCGCTGGTTACCGCCGCCATGGCCTGGCGCAACGAGCGGCCGGCCGACGGCGAGGCGACCGAGCTGCTGGGCCGGGAACTGGTCCCGCTGTACGTCCAGTTCCTGGACGATCACGTCGCGCGCCTGCAGGCGGTCAATCGGGGCCGGCTGGCCGGCCGCTTCCGGCGATGGCGGGCCCGCCTGCTGGCCTGAGCCGGCGCGGCACTCCCGGACGTCGGCCCCTCCGGCGGCGCCTGCCAGGTATTTCAGTACGTGATGCCGGGGAACTGCTCGCGGGCGTGCTCGAGCTGGTCGGCCCACTGGCGGGGCCAGCCGAACGCGCGGGCGGCCTGGCCGCTCATGTCCGCGGCCGCGGCGCCGCTGGTGAAGTGGACGTACTCGCCCCAGTTCATCCGCCGGGTGTAGGTGCCGTCGCAGTCGCGCGGGAAGTGCCTGGCCAGCTCGCGGAAGAACCTGTTCATGACCTCCGCCCGCCCGCAATCCCGCCACAGCGGGTAGAACCAGTCGCGGAACCAGCGGGTCCGCCGGCGAGGGAAATCGTCGGAGTTGCCGGTGAACCGGCGGTAGACGCCCTTGGCCTCGCGGTCCATGCCCAGCGCGGTATAGAGGTCATAGATGTAGAACTCGGCCCACTTGCTGTCGCCCCAGATCTCGTACGCCGGCGAGCCGTGGCGGCCGTTGTTCGCGCTCTCCACGGAGTGCCCGATCTCGTGAGCGGGCAGCTCGCGGGCCAGGGTGTTGCCCTCCCGCCAGCTGTCAAGCCCGCAGTCGCTGACGTTGTGGTAGTCGTGCACCGGGCTGACGTAGTAGCCCGCATGGCCGCCGCCGTGCCGCCCGGCGTGGTGGATGGAGTAGATGCGCGGGTCGGGCCCGAACCCGTCCCCGTAGGTCGCCTTGGAGTAGTGCCAGGCCGCGCCGATGAACCGGGGCAGCCAGCCGATCTCGGCCGGGCGCACGTCGGGGTCGGCGTAGATCGCGCAGTGCTCGTCGGTGTGGTAGAGCCGGAGCAGCTGGCGGTGGTCGAACCAGTGCTCCTGCCAGGTGGTCGGCGGGTCAGCCGGCGGAGGCTTCACCAGGCGAGCTAATCACCGCGGGCGGACTCGGGCAATTCCGCGGCCGTGAACCCGTTCGGTGCCCGGTCGGCCAGCACGCGCTCGGCATCGCCGAGGAGGCGGCCGAGAAGGCGGCGGCAACCCGGCGTCGTGAGCGCGAGGACGAGGAAGACCGGCCTTAGGCGTCCCAGGGCGCCTCAGACGTCCCTGCGGCGCAGCAGGAAGACGGCCAGGCCCAGGGCGAGCGCGGCCCAGCCGCACAGCACGGCGAGGCCCGCCCACGGCGGCAGCGGGTAGTACCCGTAGGCGGCCGTGTAGGTGTTGGCGACCTGCGGGTACCTGACGAGGGTCTGCTGGACCGCGAACGCCGCGGCCGGCGTGACCCGCAGCACCCAGTCGGCGGGGCCGGCCGGGAGTATGGGGGCGGCCACCGTCAACAGGTACGGCACGACGATCACCAGGATCACCGCGGCGACCGCCCCGACGCCGTGCCGCACGATCACCCCGATGGCGAGCGCGATGACGGCGGCGAGCGCGAGCACCGCGGCGGTGCCGATGACCACCCGCACCTGGGTCAGCGCGCTCGCCGGGTACACGTAGGCGCCGTTGTCGCGCAGGATCCGCTGGCCTGCCAGCACCGCGGCGGCGGCGCCGGCCAGCCCGGCCGCGAAGGCGACGGCGCCGATCACGGCGGCCTTGGCGGCCAGCACCCGGCCGCGCCGCGGCGAAGCGGTGAGCGTGACGCCGAACAGGCGCCGCCGGTACTCCGCGGTGACGAACATCGCCGCCACGACGGCCAGGACGACGAGCCCGGCGAACGTGCCGACGAGGGTCTGCGCGACCGTGACGCCGATGCCCGCCCCGCCGGATACGGCCGGGGCGATGTCGCCGCTGCCGGTGACCGTGAACGTGCCCGCTGCCCTTGTGAAGCCCGTGGTGCCGGCCGGCCCGCCGCCGTCGCCTCCGACGCTGCTGCCCGCCCACGCGCCGCCGCGCCAGGTCAGGCCCACGTGGTCGAAGACGCCCGTGGCCTCGCTCGGGCCGCCGTTGACGCTCGCCTCGCTGGCCGAGGCCTGCAGGTACGGCGGCGCGGTGGCGACCATGCCGACCTGGGCGACCGGCGGCAGCCCGGCAAGGCTGGCGGTGCCGACAACGGCCCAGTGCGTTCCGTCGGCCGAGTCGTAGCCGGTGACCGTGTCGCCGGATCGCGTCAGCCGCAGCCAGCGCGGCGAGGCCGCGGACACGGCGCCTGGCAGGCCCGGGACGTCGTGGGTGAAGTCGTACTGCATCCGCACCCCGTGACCGCCGGTGACCAGCATCGCCGCGTACGCCGAGCCCTGACTGGTGCCGGCCTTGACGATGATTCCCGCCTTGGCCCACGGGACGAGGCCGGCCCGCATGCCCCCGCTGCGGGTGAACGACGGGATCCGGCCGGTCAGCGAGGTCACCCGGACGGTGATGCTGCCGTTTCCTGCCAGCGGCTGGTGCACGAAGTAGAAGCTGTCGGACACCTCCTCCCCGCCCGGCCCCACCGGAACGGTGCAGGCGGCCACGTTGCACGAACCCCGCTGGCTCGGCGCCAGCGCGAAGGCCACCATGGCCAGCGCCGCGACGAACACCGCGACGACCCACCCGCGCACCGTCCGGAACTTGGTCCACTCCGCGTGCAGCAGGTCCGCGAAGCGGTCCGGCCGCTCCGGCAGCCGCGACCGGTAGGCAGTTGCGTCCATGCCCGCAGTTGTAGGGCAGGACCGGTCACACGGCCGTCACAGGTCATCTGACCACGGTGTGACCGCCGGCGGCGCATGCTGGGACGATGAGGGTTCTGATTGCCGAGGATCACGCCAAGCTCGCCCACACCGTGGCCGTCGGCCTGCGCCGCGAGGGCATGGCCGTCGACGTCGCGCTCGACGGGCGGCAGGCCCTCGACGACGCCCTGGTCACCTCCTATGACGTGATCGTGCTCGACCGCGACCTGCCCGCCGTGCACGGCGACGAGGTCTGCCGCCAGCTGATCGCCGCCGGGTGCCAGAGCCGGATCCTGATGCTGACCGCGGCCGCCGCGATCGAGGACCTGGTGGACGGCCTCGGCCTGGGTGCCGACGACTACCTGCCCAAACCGTTCGCGTTCGCCGAGCTGGTGGCCAGGATCCGGGCGCTGGCCCGGCGGTCGCGTCCGCCGCTGCCGCCGCTGCTCGCCCGCGGCGACCTCCGGCTCGACCCAGGCCGGCGGGTCGCCACCCGAGCCGGGCGGCGGCTTTCGCTGACCCCCAAGGAGTTCGCGGTGCTGCAGTTGCTGCTCGAGGCGCAGGGCGCGGTGGTGCCCGCGGAGGAACTGCTCGAGAAGGCGTGGGACGAGATGGCCGACCCGTTCACCACCACGGTGAAGTCCACCGTCCACCGGCTGCGGGCCAAGCTCGGCGACCCGCCGGTCATCCACACCGTCGCGCAGGCCGGCTACCGGATATGAGGCCGGGAACGCGTCGCGCGACGACCCCGCCGCGCCGCCGCCGCAGCAGCGCGCGGCTGCGGCTGGCCGCCCTCACCGGCGTTCTGTTCATCGCCTCGGGCGCCCTCGTCATAACCGGCATCTACCAGTGGCAGCAGTCGGGCGCCTCCGTCCAGCCCGCGACCGCCGCCCCGCCGGCCCCCAGCAGGCAGCAGTCCCCGCTTGCCCAGGCCCAGGCGCGCATCCAGCAGCTCCAGTACCAGGTCACGGCGCTGTCGGACAAGATGCACGCCACCCAGCCGCACATCGTCCTGGTCTTGCTTGCGGTCGCCATCGGCGTCATGGCCGTGGTGTCGATCGTCCTGGGCTGGCTGGTCGCCGGGCGCATCCTGCGGCCGCTGCGGGCGATGACCACCCTCACCAGGCAGATCTCCGAACACGACCTGGACAGGCGGCTCGCCATGCCGGGCCCGGGCAACGAGCTCACCGACCTCGCCGACACGATCGACGGCCTGCTCGCCCGGCTGCAGGCCGCCTTCGACGCCCAGCGGCAGTTCGCCGCCAACGCCTCCCACGAGCTGCGCACCCCGCTCACCGTCGAGCGCACCATGCTCGAGGTAGCACTCGCGGACCCCGCCGCGACCGCCGCCACGCTTCGCGCCACCTGCGAAGAGGTGCTCGCGGCCGGCCAGCAGCAGGAACGGCTGATCGAGGCGCTGCTCACCCTCGCCCGCAGCCAGCGCGGCCTCGGCCACTCAGAACCCGTCGACCTCGCCGAGATCGCGGCAAAGGTGCTGCGAGGCCAAGAACCGCGCGGGCTGGGCATCCGGGCAGCGCTCGCGCCCGCGCCAGTTGCCGGCGATCCATATCTTGCCGAACGAATGGTGGCTAACCTTGCCGACAACGCGCTGCGCTACAACGTGGCGGGCGGCTCGGTCCAGGTCGCGACCGGCACCAGGAACGGGCGCGCGGTCCTGCTCGTGGCCAACACCGGCCCCCAGGTTCCGGCCGACCAGATCCAGCGGCTGCTTCAGCCATTCCAGCGGCTTAACCCGGGTCGCGTGGGCGAACCCGGCGGGTCCGGCCTGGGCCTGTCGATCGTCGCCGCGATTGCCAATGCGCATCAGGCGGTGATCACCGCCCGCCCCGGGCCGGACGGAGGGCTCAGCGTCGAGGTCAGCTTCGCCGCCCTGACCGCCGGCCATTCCGGGCGAGAGCCACGGAACGATCCCGGGCCGGGCCGCCGGAAACAGGCTGGCCCCGATCTCTAAAATATCGTGGAAGATCCGGAGGTGCTCCGCCTGCCATGACCATCGCCATACTCGCCCTTGTGCTCGGACTGGTGATCGCGACCGCGGCCATCGGCATCCCCCGGGTGGTGGCGGTCAGAAAAAACGATCCGGAATACGACGCTGACTCACGGGCCGCGACGCTGACGCACAGCAGCGCGATCACGCTCGGCGCGGGACATCGCGCGGGACAACGCCGAGCAGGCGCGCGGCTCGGGCCGTCCCTCGCCTGCTGACGGCGCAGGCTCGCACGAGACACGCTAACCCGGATCGCTCCGTGAGCGGCCCGGTGCCGCGCGAGGGGACGTGATGGCCGAACATGGCCAGGGTGAACAGGCCGGCCGCGAACACGAGCGCGGCGGCGAGGAACAGCGCGGCATGCAGGCCGGCGTAGAACGCGCTGTAGGCAGCGTGGATGACCTCCTGGACGAGCTTGCTGTCGGCGGCCGGGCCGGCCCCGCTCGCGTTCTTGCTCGACGGTACGGTGCCGGTCTCGATCGCGTTGATCACGATCGACTGGAAGTTGGCCGGGATGCCGAGCGCCCGCAGCCTGCCGACAAGGTTGGCGTTCAGCTGCGAGTTGACCAGCATGCCGAGGACCGCGACGCCGATGACGGCGCCGATCTCGCGGCTGGTGTTGGTGGCGGAGGCGGCCATCCCCGAGCGCTCCGGCGGCACCGCCGACAGCGCGGCGGTGGTGACGGGCACCACGGTGGCGCCTATCCCGATGCCGGTGAGGGCCAGCGTGGCGGCGAGCTCCGCGTAGTTCGGGCTCGGGCTGATGGCAAGCGCCGTCAGCAGCAGTCCCACGCTGAAGACGCCGCAGCCCGCGGCGATGGACCAGCGCGGCGCGGCGGTGTCCTCCCATCGGCCCGCCAGCAGCGACGCGGCCGTCATCAGCACGGTCATCGGCAGGAAGACCAGGGCGATCTGGTAGCCGCTATAGCCGACGACCTCGGCCAGGTACAGCGCGGTGAAGAAGAAGATCGCGAAGGTGGCGAAGTAGGCGCCGAAGGCCACCACGTTCGCGGTCAGGAACCTCGGCACGCGCAGGTACCTCAGGTCGAGCAGCGGATGCGCGGCACGCCGTTCCCACAGCAGAAACGCCGCGCCGGCCGCGACGCTGACGCACAGCAGCGCGATCACGCTCGGCGCGGCGAAGCCCGCGGTCTCGGCGGTGATGACCGCGAAGATCAGCGCGCTCAGCGCGGCCGCGCCGAATGCGAAGCCCGGGATGTCCACCCGGTGCGCGTCCGGGTCGGCGTTCTCCGGCAGCGCCAGCGCGCCCGCGACCAGCGCGGCCGCGCCGAAGACCACGTTGAACCAGAAGATCGCCCGCCAGTTCCATACGCCGACGAGCAGGCCGCCGATAACGGGGCCGAGGGCGAGCGCCAGCCCGCAGACCGCGGTCCACACGCCTATCGCGCGCCCCCGCAGCCGCTCGTCGGGGTACAGGTGCCGCAGCATGGACAGCGTCCCCGGCTCGCTGGCCGCGGCGCCGAAACCCATTACCGCCCGGCCCGCGATCAGCGTCTGGATGTCCGGCGCCAGCGCGGACAGCACCGAGCCCGCGCAGAAGATCGCCACGCCGATGAGCATCACCCGCTTGCGGCCGAACTCGTCGCCCACCATGCCGAAGGCCAGCATGGCGGCGGCGAACGTCAGCGCGTAGGCGCTGACCACCCACTGCAGGAAGGTCACCCCGGCGTGCAGGTCACCCTGCACGCTGCCGAGCGCCACGCTTACCACCGTGTTGTCGAGGAAGGTGAGGAACAGCACCATCATCAGCGCGGCGAGCGCGGCGGTCTGGCCCGGGTGGCGGGCGGCCAGCCAGGTCCTGGCGGACGCGGCGATCCGGCCTTCGCCGCCGGGGGCCGGGGGGTTGGTGGGCATGTTCGCTCCCGCGTGCTTCTTCGCTGGGCGCCGTCCTGCGGAAGGGATAATAGCGAGCGGCGCCCGGGCGCCGAGATCAGGAGGCCGCGCAGGAGGTTCATGACCTGCCCGGCGACCCCGGCCGGCCGGCGCCAATCCGCAGTGCCGCCGGGTGCTCAGCCGGGACGGCATCCCGGCCAGCCGGACGGCGGCGGGGCCGTGTCGCGGGTCTTGGATCTGGCCCGGTGCCCGTCCGCGGCGATCCGGCCGCCCCGGCGGCCCCCTGCAGCCCCCGCGGCGGCCCCCGGCCCCTGCAGCCCCTGCAGTCACTCGGTCACCAGGCCGGCCGCAACGATGTAAGGGCGTAGCGGTTGTAACCGCCACGATGTAAGGATGTGGCGGTCGGGGCAGGGCCGGCGCCCGATCGCCAGACCCAGGGCTAGCGGGCCTGGTCTGGGATACTGTGCCATCGGCGCGAGAGCAGGTGGTGACGGGTGGATCTGCAGCTAGCTGGGCGGCGTGCCCTCGTGACAGGCGGGAGCCGCGGCATCGGCAAGGCTGCCGCCGCCGCGCTTATGGCCGAGGGTGCCGAGGTGGCGATCGCGGCCCGCGACCGGGTCCGGCTGGACGAGGCGGCCGCCGATCTGGGCGCTGCCGCGCGCCGGACCGTGCCGGCGCTCCAGGTCGACACCGGCGACGACGCTTCCGTCCGGCGGATGCTGGCGGCGGCGCTGGACCGGCTCGGCGGCGTCGACATCCTCGTCAATTGCGCCGCGCGGCCGGCCGGGCAGGCACCGCCGCTGTCCCTGCCCGAGATCACCGGCGATGCGTTCTTCTCCGATGTGAACGTCAAGGTGATGGGCTACCTGCGGTGTGTCCAGGCGGTCGCGCCGGGCATGGTCGCGGCCGGCTGGGGCCGGATCATCAGCGTCAGCGGGCTGGCCGCGCTCAGCACCGGATCGATCGTCGGGTCAATCCGCAACGTGGCCGTGTCGGCGATGACCAAGAACCTGGCCGACGAGCTGGGCCCGGCCGGTGTCAACGTCAATGCCGTTCACCCGGGGCTGACCCGCACCGAGGCGACGCCGGGCGTCGTCGCGGCACAGGCCGCGGCGGCCGGCGTCGAGCCCGCCGAGATCGAGCGGCGGATGGCCGCGCGCAACCTCACCCGCACGCTCATCGACGCCGGCCAGGTCGCGGCCGTGATCGCCTTCCTGGCCTCGCCGCTGTCGGTCTCGATCAACGGCGAGTCGATCGCCTGCGGCGGCGGAACGCCGGGCGCCATCCGTTACTGACGCGGTCGGCGTGCGGATCAGCTTGTTGTTCACGAACTCCGCGACGCCAGGCAGGCTGGGACTAGCACTTCTGACGATGTGGGCTTCCAGCGCCGCGGCGAACGTGGATCCGTGTCTGGCAGAACGGCCCCGCGGGGCGTCGTGCGTGACTCGGGTCGGCCGGGGTAGCGGGTGTCCCGGGCTCACGGTACCGCCGGCGGCCAGCTGCTGGATGAACAGTCGCGTGAGTGGCTCCGGTGCCTGGCCGATGCCGGCCAGGACGGCCGTGGCCGGATCGAGCGGGATCGCGGTCTCGCCCGGCTGCACGGCATGCTCGTGCGGGTCGCGCGGGCGGAATTGCGCCGGCGCGGCGGGTCGGCGCCCGTCGAGGGCCACGAGCGGGAAGACCTGGCGGATCAGGCTGCCGACGACGCGATGATGGCCATTATCCGGAAGCTGGGTCAGTTCCGCGGTGAGAGCCGCTTCACCACGTGGGCTTATAAGTTCGTGGTCCTGGAGGTATCGGCCCAGCTCGGCAGGCGCTTCCGGCGGCAGCCCACGGTCCGGCTCGGGGACGATGCGTGGGACCGGATACCCGACCGGCTCGGGATCGACCCGGCGCGCCACGCGGAGTCAGTCGAGCTTGTCGAGGCACTCCGCGCGACTGTCGCCGGGTCGCTGAGTGAGCGGCAGCGCCGCGTGTTCGCTGCGCTCGTCATCGAGGGGGTGCCGCTTGATGCGCTGGCCGCCGAGCTAGGTTCGACGCGTAACGCGATCTACAAGACGATGTTCGATGCGCGGCGGAAGATCCGTGCCCATCTGGCAGCCCAGGGCCATCTGCGCCCGGAGTAGCGTCAGATCCGCGCGGGTGCGTCAGCTCGCGGCGACGCCGGCTGCCCCGGCCGGGCCGCTCTTACCCGCGGCCCCCGAGAATCTGCGCATTGCGGTACGGGCACCACGAGCCGCGGGAGAACAGCGCGTGCGCGCCCGCGGATGACCGGTCACGCCGGGTCCGCCCGCGCGGCCAGGAGCAGTCCCTCGAAATCCTCGGCGCACGGGCCGCAGCTCAGCAGGTGCGCCGCGACACCGGGAAACCGGCGTGCCGCCTCGGCTCCGGATTCGTCATCGAGGACGAGCTCGACATAGACGTGCAGGATGCGCAACGCCTGATCGCACCCGACGTCGCGCGGATCGGTCCGCAAGAACCGGTCGAGCTCATCCCAGCCCGTCATGATCGCCCCGTACTCCTGCCGCCCAGACCGGTCTCCTCGGCGGAGGCGGCCAGATACCCGTTAGCGGCCAGCGCGGCCCGCAACTTACGCAGCGCGTCGAACACCGTCTTGTCGGTCGCGTTGCGGCTCGAACCCAGCAGCATGTCGTGCAGCCGCGCCGGCGCACATCGTCAAAGCGGACGGCTAAACGGGCAGGGTCCCGGGGCCGGTCGTCCGCCGGCTCGCTACGGCCCCTGTCAACCCCGAACGGCCGCGCTGATTAGCAGATCCGACGATGTGGGCCACCGAAGCAGGCCAGACTCTGGGCCCATGTCCGGCGCGCCGGACGCAGACGCAGCGCTGGTCAACCTCAGGCAAGGAGAAGACGATGCCCCGCCGACTGGATCTGAAGGTGGCCGACGGCGACCTTGTACTCGCGAACGACCTGCCGAACGCTTTGACCTGGGCCACCCTGGTCTTCGCGGACGGCGCCAGGCAGACATTCACCGAAGACGGCAAGACGACCTACGTCGAACACGGCCGGCCGACGCAGGGCGAGTGGTCGATCGGGGAGGACGGGGCGTTCTCGTCGTTCTGGCCGCCTGACTACCGTGCCGCCTACGTCGTCCGCTGGATCGTCGAAGACGGAGCGGTCAGCGGGCTCAGCTTCACTCAGGCCGGACGCGGTGACCGTCTCGATGGCCGCTACGAGTAGAACCAGCCGCCCGCACCGCACGCCACGCTCTTCGCGGCGGCGACGGACGGGTTCGGCTCGGCCCGGCCGCAGGATCCCGCCCCGACCGGATCGCCCGCCTTGACGATGTGGCGCCCCCGTGCCCGGTCGATGCTCGTGCCGCGGGCGGCCGGCGAGCCCGGAACGTCTGGGGCCAGCCGTGCCCGGCCAGGCTCCAGGTCATCCGGGCAGGCCGAGCTGGCCGGTGGCTAACCGTGGGATGCCGGGCTAACGTTGCGATCGTGTCGAAGCAGGCGTCCGCGTCCGGTGGACGTGCCGCGCACCTCGTCGGCCGGGCCTTCGAACGCGACCTGCTCGAGCGGCTTCTCGACGCCGTACGCGGCGGCGAGAGCCGGGCGCTTGTCGTGCTCGGCGAGCCCGGGGTCGGCAAGACCGCCCTGCTCGAGGACCTGGCCGACCAAGCGTCGGGCTGCCGGGTGATCAGCGCCTCGGGTGTCGAGTCGGAGATGGAGCTGGCGTTCGCGGCGCTGCACCAGCTGTGCGTGCCGGTGCTCGATCGGCTGGGCGCCGTCCCGGCGCCGCAGGCCCTCGCGCTGCGAACCACGTTCGGCGTCGCGTCGGGACCGGTTCCCGACCGCTTCCTCGTCGGCCTGGCCGTATTGAGCCTGCTCGCGGAGGTCGCCGCGGAGAAGCCGCTGCTGTGCCTGGTGGACGACGAGCAGTGGCTCGATCGCGCCTCGGCTCAGGTCATGGCGTTCGTAGCCCGCCGCCTGGGAGCGGAGTCGATGGGGCTGGTCTTCGGGACCCGCGTGCTGAGCGCTGAGCTCAGGGGATTGCCGCAGCTGACAGTCGAGGGCCTGGGTAAAGAAGACGCGTGCGCCCTGCTGGATTCGGCGCTGACGATCAAGGTGGACCAGCGGGTGCGGGACCAGATCGTCGTCGAGACGCACGGCAATCCGCTGGCGCTGGTGGAGCTGCCGCGGGAGCTGGCGGCCGCACAGCTGGCTGGCGGGTTCGGCCTGCCCGGCGCGGTATCGGTGCCCAGCAGCGCCGAGGAGATGTTCCGCCGCAGGAGCGCGGCGCTGCCGAAGGAGAGCAGGCGGCTGCTGCTGCTTGCCGCGGCCGAGCCGACCGGCGATCCGGTCCTCCTGCGGCGGGCGGCCGAGCTGCTCGGGATCCCTCCCGCGGCCGCACAGCCCGCGGCCGAAGCGGGCCTGGCGGAGTTCGGCGCCCGGGTTCGCTTCCGTCACCCGCTCGTACGCTCGGCCGCTTACCAGTCGGCGTCGGCGCAGGAGCGGCGGGAGGCGCACGCCGCCCTGGCGGAGGCGACGGATCCGGCGCTGGATCCGGATCGCCGCGCCTGGCACCGGGCGCAGGCCGCTCAGGGCACGGACGAAGACGTCGCCGGGGAGCTTGAGCGGTCCGCCGACCGCGCACAGGCACGCGGGGGCCTGGCCGCCGCGGCCGCGTTCCTCGAGCGGGCGACGATTTTGACGCCCGACCCGGCGCAGCGGACGCGGCGGGCGGTGGCCGGGGCGCAGGCAAAGGTTCAGGCCGGCGACCTGGATACGGCGCAGGATCTGCTGGCCATCGCGGAAGCTGGTCCGCTCGGCGAGATGGACCAGGCACGGGTCATGCTGGTAAGAGCACAGCTCGCGTTCGTCACCAGCAGAGGCAGCGACGTGCCGGCGTTGCTGCTTGCGGCGGCCAGGCGGCTCGGCCCGGTCGACGCCGCGCTGGCCCGCATGACGTACCTGGACGCGATCCGCGCCGCGGTCTTCGCCGGGCGGCTGGCCGATCCCGGCGCTAACCTTTCCGCGGCAGCACGCGCGGCCCAGGCTGCCCCGCCGCCGCCCGGCACGCCAGGCGCGGCAGATCGCCTGCTCGACGGCCTTGCCGCCAACTTCACCCAGGAGTACGCGCGCGGGCTGCCGACGCTGCGCAGGGCGCTGACGACGATCGACAGTGGCATTTCCACCGGCAAGGAGATGAGCTGGCTGTCGCTGGCGGCGATGGCCGCCTCGGGCGTATGGGATGACGAGCGCTGGGAGGTGCTCACCGACCGGTATGTCGATCACTGCCGCCAGCTCGGCGCGCTGACCGAGCTCCGGCTCGCCCTCACCTCCCGCGCGTTCCTCCTGGTTTTCGCCGGGGACCTGACCGCCGCGGGTTCGGTGATCGAAGAACTGCGCGCGGCAATGAGCGAAACCGGAAGCAACCTCGTGGCGTACTGCGCCCTGGCGCTCGCCGCGTTCCGCGGCCGTGAGGCCGAGGTGAACGCGCTGGCCCAGACCACCGTCACGGATGCGGCCCAGCGCGGCGAGGGATTGGCGATCACCGCCGCCGAGTGGGCCGGCGCGGTGCTCAACAACGGCCTCGGCTACTACGGCAGGGCGTTGGCCGCGGCGCAGCGGGTAACCGAGTATCCGCAAGATCTCGCCCTGCGGAACTGGGCGCTGGCCGAGCTGGTCGAGGCGGCTGCGCGGAGCAACGCCGGCGAGGCGGCGGCGGCCGCCTACCGCCAGCTCGCCGAGATGACGCAGGGCAGCGGCACCGCCTGGGCGCTGGGCGTCCAGGCCCGATCACACGCGCTGCTGTGCGCCGGCGACGAAGCCGACGCCCTTTACCGGGAGTCGATCTCGCGCCTCGGCCGGATCCGCGTCCGGACGGAGCTCGCCCGTGCCCGTCTGCTCTACGGCGAGTGGCTGCGCCGCCAGCGGCGGCGCGGCGAGGCGCGTGAGCAACTGCGCGCCGCGCACGACATGCTCGAGGAAATGGGCATGGCCGCGTTCGCCGAACGGGCCAGGCGTGAGCTCTGGGCTACCGGCGAGACCCTGCGCAAACGCAGCGAGGAAGACCACGGCCAGCTGACGGCCCAGGAGTCACAGATCGCGAAGCTGGCGCGTGACGGGCTGACCAATCCCGAGATCGGCACCCGGCTGTTCATCAGCGCGCGGACGGTCGAATACCACCTGAGCAAGATCTTCATCAAGCTCGGCATCACCTCGCGGAGCCAGCTCGACCGCGCGCTGCCCTAGGCCGTGCCCCGTCATGCGCTGATTGCGTCTCGTAGGCTTGTCGCCTGGCTGCGGAGGGGTGCGAGGGCGGCCGCGTACCGGGTGAGCTCGCCCAGCGCCCAGGGCATGTAGCGGTCGATGATCCGGGCCCAGTCGCTGCCGGCGACGAGTGCGCCGTCCTCGGCGAAAAGCTGCTCGGCGTGCGGAAGAGGCAGGCTCTTGGGCATCGGGAACATGCCGAGCTTGCACAGCGGCAGCCGGAACATGTGTCCGGCGATGATGCCTCCGTAGGAGGTGTCGGAGTAGCTCTGAATCATGACTGGCTTGCCCTCGGCTTCGTGGGCCAGCATGTCCAGGGAGTTCTTGACCGGAGCGGGCACCTCGAAGTTGTATTCGGGCACCACGAACACGTATCCATCGAGCACGGCCATATCGTCGAGCCAGCGGCGCACGTTCGGGGGGACCTGGCGGTCGTGGTTGTCGATCGGGGCGAGTGCCTCGCAGAAGAACGGCAGGTCGTAGTCGGCCAGGTCCAGGAGGGTGAACTCCGCTCCGGCCACGTCGGCGGACTTGTCGAGGATGAAGCGCGCCACCCTGGTACCGAGGCGTTCGGCGCGGGTGCTGCCGAGGATGATTCCGATCTTCATGTGGTCTCCTTTGCTTCTCGGGCTGTATCTCGCGGGGACGCGCCGGAACTTACGTTGTATGCCTACAGTGTAAGTAAATACTTACACTGTAGGCTTTGTCAAACGCAGGAGAGGAACTGGTGCCGCCGCATGACTCAACGCGAGACCCTGACCAGGGAGAAGGTGCTTCATGCGGCGCTGGCGCTGGTCGACGAGGAGGGCCTTGAAGGGTTGTCGATGCGACGGCTCGCCGCAGCCTTGAACGTGCAGGCGATGTCGCTCTACAACCACGTCTCGAATAAGGCCGATCTCCTCGACGGCATCGCCGAGCTCGTCTTCGAGCAGGTGGAACTGCCTGATCCTAAGTTGGCGTGGTCCAGGCAGGTACGTGCGCTCGCACTGAGCATGTACCGTGCGTTCTCCCGGCATCTCGCCGTAGCGGTGGCCCTGGTCACCGATCGGGCCAACCCCGCCTCATTGCGGGCGCTCGAACCGTTCGACAGGTTGGCCGGCGCTCTGTTCCAGGCGGGCTTCGACGACGAGCGGGCCCGGCAGGCCCTAGGCGCGATCACCGACCTGGTTTTCGGCTCGCTCCTGCTTTCGACGGGCGGGTTCGCCAGCGACCCGGCCAGCCACGTCAGCGAGCCCGACACCGGCGCCTACCTGCGCCGGATCGACTCGACTCGACTGCCTCACTTCAGCAGGCTGCTGCGGCAACGCAAACTCAACAAGCCGGCCCCGGAAGAGGACTTCAGGCAAGGGCTCGACATGCTGCTCCGGGGCCTGGCAGCAGATGCGGGACTGGGCAGTCAGCCTAGGGACTTACGGATACGAACGCGGCCCACCCGTCGCGACTATGGTGGCGACATCGCCCACCAGCCAGCGAGCCTGGCGCGACCGAACGGACACCTGAAGATGACCGACTCAGCCAATCCCACGATCGTGCTCGTTCACGGCGCGTTCGCCGACGCCTCCGGCTTTGCCGGCGTGATCAGGGAACTGACCACCTCGGGATACCGGGTGGTTGCCCCGCCGAATCCGCTGCGCAGCGTGGCCGGCGACGCGGCGGCGGTACGCGCCGTGGTCGCCGCGATCGACGGGCCCGTGTTGCTCGTCGGCCACTCCTACGGCGGCGCGGTGATCACGCAGGCCTCGGCCGGCCTGGACAACATCGTCGGCCTGGTCTATCTCGCGGCGTTCAGCCTTGACGCGGGCGAGAGCTGCGCCAGCGTCCAGGCCCCCTTCCCGGCCCCGATGCTTGCCGCCACCGTCGAGCCCACCCCCTACGACGCGCCGGGCGCCGTCGGCGGTCCTGACCTGTTCATCGGGGCGGAGCACTTCCGCGAGACGTTCTGCGGCGATGTCCCTGTCGACCTGGCCCAGGTCATGTACGCCACCCAGCGGCCGCTCGCCGCCGCCGCATTCAGCGAGAACGCCACCGCCGCCGGGTGGAAGTCCATCCCGTCCTGGTACCAGCTGGCTCAGCACGACAACGCGATCCCGCCGCAGGCCCAGGAGTTCATGGCGAAGCGGATGGGCTCGGTCACCGAGGAGATCAACGGCTCGCACACCGCCTTCATCGCCCAGCCGGTGCGCGCCGCTGCCTTTATCAAGTCCGCGCTCAGCCCGTCCTGACCGCTCAGCGCGAACGCCATGCCTTACGTTTACGGCATGGACGTGTCGCCCGAAGTCATCTACATCATCCGGCACGCGGAAAAGCCGCTTAAGCCGCCGCTGACCGGCGTTGACTACGAGGGCGCCCAGAACGAGCATTCGCTGCTGCCGCGCGGATGGCAGCGCTCTGGCGCCCTCGCCGCCTTGTTCCATCCGGACTTCGGGCCGGTGCGGGCCGGCTTGCGCACGCCGACCGTGCTGGTGGCGCCCTCCTGGGGGCATCCAGGCAAGACGGCCGCGCATCGGTCGTACCAGACCATCCAGGGCCTGAGCGAGCACCTGGAGCTGCCGATAACGTCGCAGTTCGCCGAGGGGCAGGAACAGCAGTTGGCCGAGAGCCTGGTGCGCAGCCAGTCCGGAGTCGTGCTTGTCTGCTGGGAGCACAAGCACATCCCGGTAATCGCGTCCTCGCTGCCGCTCGTCAGCGGGACCGCCGTCCCGCGGAAGTGGCCGGGCGACCGGTACGACGTCATCTGGTCGTTCACCCTTGTCCCCGAGCCCGGCCCGGTTCGCTACACCTTCGACCAGATTCCGCAGTTGCTGCTGGCCGGAGACTCCGGGACGGTGATCCCGGCCGCCGTCGACGACCCAGAAAACGACGCCGACCAGCACGAACACCATAAGGGGTGAGACGAGACAGGAGCACCGCCGCGTCCGGCCGTCGATAAGCGATCGCGGCGAGACTTGCTCGCCGCCGCACCGCTCGGTCAGACTCTAGGAGCAGAGCTACGTCGAGGTGGCCTGGCTCCCGGCTGGAATTTCCACCAACTGGAACAGCGAGGAAAGCATGGCCGAGTTCACTACCCACGACGGAACTCAGATCTTCTTCAAGGACTGGGGTACCGGTCAGCCGATCGTCTTCAGTCACGGGTGGCCCCTGTCCTCGGATGACTGGGACGCCCAGATGCTCTTCTTCTTGCACCACGGCTACCGGGTGATCGCCCATGACCGGCGTGGGCACGGCCGCTCCGCACAGCCCAGCGAGGGCAACGATTTCGACCACTACGCCGACGACCTCGCCGACCTGACCGCGCACCTCGACCTGCACGACGCCATCCACATCGGGCACTCGGCAGGCGGCGGGGAGGTGGCGCGATACGTCGGTCGCCATGGCGAGTCTCGCGTGGCGAAGGTCGTGCTGGTCAGCGCGGTGACCCCGTCGGTCCTGCAGACCGACGCCAATCCGGCCGGCGCGCCCCGGGCGGTCTTCGATGGCCTGCATGCGGGGCTAGCGGCGAACCGCTCGGAGTTCTACCGGGCCGTTGCCTCCGGGCCGTTCTACAATTTCGACCAGCCCGGCGTGACGCCGTCGGAGGCGGTCATCGCCAACTGGTGGCGCCAGGGCATGATGGGCGGCGCGAAGGGTCAATACGACTGCGTCTCCGAGTTCATCAGCCAGGACTGGTCCGAGGACCTGAAGAAGATCAGCGTGCCGGTCCTCGCCATGAACGGTGACGCCGACCAGGTCGTCCCCCACGACACCTCGGGTCCCCGGGCCGTCAAGCTGGTGCGGAACGGCACGCTGAAGACCTACCCTGGCTTCCCGCACGGGATGCTGACCACGCACGCCGACACGATCAACCCCGACCTGCTGGCGTTCATCCGGTCCTGATAGCCGCGAACGGTCAGTTCTCCGGCGGGGTCCCCGGGCCGTGCCCGCGGCGCGATCGAATCCTCTCGCGGATCGCGATCCGCGGTAGCTCCGCTCCCAGCCGCAGCCGCTCAAGGAACAACACGATCGTCGCGGCCACCGTCCGGTGTGTCACGTCGTTCAGCACGTCGTGCCTGCCGCCGGTGATGCTGACGAGTTCCGCCGCGGCGGCGGCCGCGTACCTGGCCCGCGCCGCCGACAGCGGGCTTACCGGGTCGTCGGCCCCGTGCAGGCCGAGGATCGGCTGAGGCACCGCGGCCAAGTCGGCCCGCCCGGCCCAGCCGTCAGGGACCGGTTCGTAGAGCGCGCCCCGGCGCAGGCCCGGCGCGGACAGCCGGGCGCGGTGCGTGGGGCATGCGGTCCGGGCGTCGAGCTCCTGATCCCATGAACCTGAGCCGGAACCGGTTTCGTCGGTGGGCAGGCCCGCCAGCACGAGCGCGTCGAGTCCCGGGACCTGGCTCGTTGCGGCCAGCCCGGCCGCGAACAACGCACCCGTGTCGGAGCCGACCAGGACCCTGGGACCCGGTGTGTCGTGGCCCGCCAGGCGGGCGGATACCTGCGACGCCGCGAGCGCTTGGTCCGACGTCGGGTCCGCCACGGCGTGCACGCGGTACCCGTCGCAGGCGACGCGACGACCGAAGCGCTCGTAGTGGGCGGGCTGCTCACCGCGTCCGGGGATGATGACCAGGGTGCCGCGGCAGGCGATGCCTTCGGGTTCGGTCCAGGTAAGGAGCGGGACGTGCTGATCTACCAGAGCCATCGATAACTCCTCGGCTAGGCGGCCGCTTGCCCTGAGCGCCCGATGACGGGAAGGCCCGCGTCGGCGGCGCGGCCGAAGTCGTCGTCGACGGCGACGACGGTCTGCCCGGCCGCCAGCAGCAGGGAGGCGGCGATGCTGGCGCGGTAACCGCCCTGGCAGTGCACCCACAGCGGCCCGCGCGGCAGTTGGCGCAGTCGGCCGGGCAACTCGTGGAGCGGCACGTGCAGGGAGCCGGCAATGTGCTCGCGAGCCCGCTCGGATGGACGGCGGACGTCCAGGACGGTGAGGTCCTGGCGGGCCCACGCGGCGGCCAGGCCCGGAAAGTCGTCAACCGGGTAGGCGGCCAGCTGCTGGCCGGTCGGCCAGCCGGGAGATCCCGCGATCGCGGCGCCGTCCAGGCGGTCGATCCCGATCCTGGCCAGGTCGCGCTGGGCGGCTGTGATCTGCGTGCCGGTCTTGCCGACCAGGGTCACCGGGGTTCCGCTGGGCAGAAGCCAGCCGAGGTAGGTGGCGAAGCTGTCCCCGTACTCGAAGCCGAACGAGCCCGGAACGTGTCCGGCCGCGAACTCCCGCCGGGGGCGCAAGTCGACCACCCATTCCCCCGCGGAGATCCGCCACCGCAGATCGCTCGCCGTCACCCGCGCCGGCCACGTCTGGTCCGGCGCCGACGGCCCGGCCGCGTTGGCCGCGGCCATCTGCGCGTAGTAAGCCGGATAGGCGTCCAGGCCCGCCACCAGGGTGGCGACGTAGCTGTCTTCCCCCAGGGTGAGCACTGGATTGGACCTCTTCTCCGCCCCGATGGTCGAGCCGGCCGGGCCGGCGGTGGTGGCCGCGCAGAAGCTGCCGAAGCCATGAGTCGGGCACACCTCGGTCTGGTCGGGCAGGGCCTCCGCGAGCCGCCGCGCCGAGGCGTGCTGCGCGGCCGCGAGGGTGAGCGTGTGCTCGGCGCCGAGCAGATCCGGTCGGCCGGTCGAGCCGTACAGCAGGGACCCGCCGGTGAAGACCGCCCGCACCTCGCCGGTGACGGCGTCCTCGAGAGCGTAGGCCAGATGGGTGAAGGTGTGCCCGGGCGTGGCGATGACCCGTACCCGCATGGACCGCCCGACCTCGATCGTGTCGCCGTCGCCGATCCCCACCCGGCTGAACGCCACCGGATCCGCGGCGTTGACGTGGTAGGCCGCGCCGGCCTGGCGGGCCAGGGCCAGGCCGCCTGAGACGTAGTCGTTGTGAATGTGGGTCTCGAACACGTGCGTTACCACGACGCCTCGCGCGGCTGCCGCCGCAAGTACCCGGTCGATGTCCCGCTGCGGGTCGATCACCAGCGCGCCGTCCCCGTCGGTGGCCAGGTAGGTCCGGTCGCCCAGGGACGGCGTCTCGATCGTTACGATTTCGATCACGGGACCTCCCGTCCTATGACTATTTATCCAATCGGGATTATAGATTATTGTGTGGCTGTGGACCTAGCTGATGACCCTGCCGGCCAGGGGCGTGTCATCGCGATCGTCGGCGGCGGGGCCAGCGGCACGCTCGCCGCCGTCTACCTGCTTCGCGAGGCGGTGAGCCAGCGGATCCCGCTGCGAGTCGCGCTGATCGACCGGCACGGCCGCCACGGGCTCGGCCAGGCATACTCGACGACGCATCCGGGCCACCTGCTGAACTCACCCGTCGGCGCGATGAGCGCGTTCGCCGGCGACCCGGGCCACCTGGCCCGCTGGGCGGACCAGGCCGGGCTGCCTCACGACGGTTTCCTGCCCAGAAGCGCGTACGGCCGCTACCTCACCGACAGCCTGCTGGCAGCGGAGCAATCGGCGTGGCCGGCGGCGCGGGTCAGCCGCATCACCGCATCGGTCGTGGCGATCCGACGATGTAGCCAGGGCCGCCGCGCCCTGCGCCTGCATCTGGCTGCCGACGGGCGGATCGACGCCGACGCCGTCGTGCTAGCCACCGGCAACCTGCCGCCGGTGGCGCCCTGCCCGGTTCCGGCGGGGCGCTTCGTCGCCGATCCGTGGGAGCCCGGCGTGCTGGACGCGGTCGCGGACGGCAGCCCGGTTGCCGTGCTGGGCACCGGGCTGAGCATGCTGGACGTGGCCATCGCGCTGACCGACGCCCACCCGGACACGGTCGTGCACGCCATCTCCCGTCATGCACTGCTGCCACGCGAGCACCACTGGCCGCGACCGGCCGCCGCCGTCGGCGCGCTGCCGGTGATCCGGGGAGCGGACGGCGCGCTCCGCCTGACCGCGCTGATCCGCGATGTCCGGGCCAGTGCTGCCGCCTACCCCGGCGACTGGCAGGACGTGGTGGACGCGCTGCGGCCGCAGATCCCCGGACTGTGGGAGGCTCTGCCCGAGGCCGACCAGCGCCTCTTCCTCCGCCACGTCGCCAGGTACTGGGAAGTGCACCGTCACCGGGTGCCGCCACAGACCGCGCGCCGGGCCGCCGCGCTCGTCTCGGCCGGTCGGCTGTCGGTGCACCGCGGCCGCCTCGCCGAGGTCGGTGACGAGCGGCCGGGCCTGCGGATCCGGATCGAGCACGGCGGCACCTCGACCGCACTGGCGGTCGGCTGGGTGGTCAACTGCACCGGGCCCGCCGCCGATATCGGCAGCACCGCCCATCCGCTGCTGCGGCAGCTGCTGGACGCCGGACTGGCCAGGCCCGACCCGCTCGGGCTGGGGCTGGACATCGGCCGGAACGGTGCGGTGCGCGACGCGCACGGCACGCCCGCCAGCGACATCTTCGCCCTGGGTCCGCTGCTGCGCGGATCCCGGTACGAGACGACCGCGATCCCGGAGATCCGTGATCAGGCCGTCGCGCTTGCCCGCCGCCTGCTCGCCAGGCACCAGGACGCCCGGCCCGGCAGCGCCGCCTAGCGCGGAGCCCCTCCCGGCGAGGCGGCGAGCGTGATCCCTGGCCGGCGCCGTCCGGCCGCTATCTCACCGCCAGTTCCTGGTCGGCGGCCCGGCGCGCCCGGGTATACCGGTTCTCGGGAACCGGGATGCCGAGGTTCCCGCGCAGCGTGTCGGCCTCGTACTCGTCCCGGACGATGCCGCGCTCGCGCAAGATCGGCACTACCTCGTCGAGGAACCGCCGGAACTGGGCCGGGTGGCCGATGTGGATGCAGGCCCCGTCCAGGGCGCGCCCGGAGAACCACTGCTGGAGGATGTCCGCGACCGTCTGCGGGGAGCCGACGAACGGGGTCGGCTTCGGCGCGGACAGGAACTGCACGGTCTGCCGGAGCGTGAAGCCGTTGTCCCGGGCCAGCTTGACGATCTTCTCCGCCTGGGTGCGGAACCCCCGCTCGGCTACGTGCAGGACGTCGGGGAACGGCGCGTCCAGGTCGTACTGCCTGAAGTCGTGCCAGGCGAACGGGCGGCCGAGTTCGGCAAGCGAGCGGTCGAAGTCCTGGTCCGCCAGCTGCAGCTCGCGCTCGATCTCCCTGGCCTGCCGGTCGGTGTCGCCGACGAACACCGTGATGCCCGGCATCACGATGATGTGGTCGGGGTCGCGGCCCTTCGCCGCTGCCCGGGACTTGATGTCGCGGTAGAAGGCCTGCCCCGCCTGGATCGACGCGGCGTGGGTGAAGATTCCCTCGCCGATGGTGGCACCGAGGTCACGACCCTGCTCGGAGTCGCCGGCCTGGAAGATGACCGGCTGTCCCTGCGGGGAGCGCGATATGTTGAGCGGTCCCACGACCGAGAAGTGCTCCCCCTTGTGGTGCAGCGCGTGCTGCCGCGACGGGTCCAGGAACGTGCGGGTCGCGCGGTCCCGGGGGAACGCGTCCTGTTCGTAGGAGTCCCACAGGCCCTGCGCCACCCGCACGAACTCCAGCCCCCGGCCGTAGCGCGTGTCGTAGTCGTAGTGCTCCTCGCGGCTGAAGTTGCCCGCCGCGCCCGCGTCGCCGCTGGTCACCACGTTCCATCCGGCCCGGCCGCCGCTGATGAGCTCCAGCGACGCCAGCCGCCGCGCGACGTTGAACGGGTCGTTGTACGAGGTGGTCATGGTGGCCACCAGGCCGAGGTGCCGGGTACTGACCGCGAGGGCCGACAGCAGCGTCATCGGCTCGAGGCGGTTCAGGTAGTGCGGCGGGGAGTCGGCGGTGATGAACTGGCTGTCCACGATGAAGATCAGGTCGAACTTTGCGGCCTCTGCCAGCCTGGCCTGTTCGACGTACCAGTTGATGTTCACGCTGGCATCGCCGGGGATCCCCGGGTCGAGCCACAGGTAGTGGTGGCCAGGTCCGCCCACGCCCATGGTCACGGCACCGAGCTTGAGCTGCCGTCGGTTCATGCCGGTTGTCCTCCTACTCGGTTGCGGCGGCGAGGGAAACCGCGACGGGCGGGGAGTACTGGTCGCGGCGGCTTACCTCCTCGCGGACCAGCGGCAGCAGGTACCGGCCGTAGTCGATGGCGTCGTCGTAGGGGTCGTAGCCCCGGATGAGCAGCGTGGTCACCCCGATGCCCACGTAGTCGAGCAGGGCCTGGGCCACCGTTTCCGGCGTCCCGACCAGCGCCGTGGAGTTCCCGGCGGCGCCGGTGGCGGCGGCCAGCGGCATCCACAGCGCCCGGTCGTGCAGCTCGCCCTTGGCCGCCGCGGCCAGCAGCCGCTGGGAGCCACGGTTCTGCGGGTACGCGCCGCCGAGACCTCCGGTCGGCCGCCGCCACTGACCGCGGAATTCCTCGATGTTCGCCCGTGTCGTGGCGAGGATCTCGTGCGCC
>JASHTQ010000611.1 GCA_030040475.1 Streptosporangiaceae bacterium | reverse complement strand
GACGATTTCCCAGAGCAGCAGCGGGTTCGCCGACCAGAGCAGGTGCGCCCGCAGGCGCATGGCCTCGTCCTTGACGGGCCGCAGCAGCCGGTCCAGGATCCAGATCACCGCGCAGAAGGACAGCGCCTCGAGCAGCTTGAGCCAGAAGACGATGTGGGCAAGCGAGGTCCCGCCGAGCTCGGCCGCGACCCATTCCGCCCCCGTCGCCACCGGGCCGTAGACCGATACCGTGGTCGTCCAGGTGGACGGTATCTCGCCGAAGGGAATCTGCCTGCCGACCGGGTCGCCGGACCGCGCCAACTGGAGCGGCGTCATCACGTACGGGCTGTGCCCGATCACCGCGGTGCGGCCGCTCGCGGCGTAGGAGATGGAGTCCGTGGAGCCCGCGGCGGGAAGCACGGTAAACGCCACGACGGCGAGGAGCGCGAACGCGATGAGCAGGCGGGCCGGCGGGCGCGCGCCGCGGGCGACCGCGACAAGGGCGGCGATCACCCCCGCGCAGCCGAGGGCCATCGCGCCCCACAGCGCCACGGTCACGAACGTGGTCGTGAGGTGCAGCGCGTGCGACCACGGCGGGCCGCCGGCGGTGCGCACCGACGGGACGGCGGCGTTCGGCCCGGCGGCCGCGATCACGACCATGACCGCGGTCGAGCAGGCGATGGCGGCCGCGGCCAGCCAGCCGATCAGGCGGGCCGACTCGGGCGATCCGGGCTGGAGTGATCCGGGCTGGGGCGATCCGGGAGGATCCACCCGGGCCTGGGCCCGGTCGTTCTCGGTTGCCAATCCGCCCGCCCGCTGGTCGGTGTCTGCTAGCCGCGTTTCGTGCGTGCCGTGGTTAGACGGTACCGGATCTCGTCTGCGGCCGTCCCGCCGCTTTGGCGGCTTAGCCCATCAAGCCCGTTGAGCCCAGGAACGACGCCGGCGCCCGCAGTGGCCCGCGGGCGCCGGTGGATGGCGGTCAGTGTCCGGGAGTGGTTACCCGTCCGTTTACCTCCGAGTGCTTCGTGCCGTTCTGCGCGGCCTGCGTGCTGCTCTCCTCGTCGGTCAGCCCGGTTGCCTCCTTGGCGTCCTGCGTGGCGCTGGTGTAACGACGGCGCATGGCGACGGCCGCTGTCGTTCCGGCGGCGGCCATCACCGCGCCGGCCGCGAGCAGCCAGCGCCAGTTCAGCAGCCTGCGCAGCCCGGTCTTCGCCGATTTGGCGTCGTCCGGCCTGATCTGCAGCGCCGTGCTGCGCAGGGCCTTGGAGACCTTCGGGGCGACCGTTGTCGTCATGGCGTCCGCGCTGCGCAGGGCCTTGGAGACCGTGGGAGCGACCGTTGCCGTCACGGCGTCCGCGGCGTCTTCCAGGCGCGGTGCGGCCCATCCCCGTGCGCCGTGAACGCCCTTGCGGACTCCTTGAGCAGCCGTGCTGGACGCGCGCTTACCCGCCGGGACGGCCACCGCGGCCACGTCTTTGGCGCGGTCCTTGGCTTTCTTGCCTACCGGTACGGCCTGCGCGGCCACGTCCTTTGCACGGTTGCCAAGCGCGGCCGCCCTTTCGGTGGTGCGGTTGGTCTTGATAGGGGACACAGTAAACCTCCCGAGCGTGATCCCGTTATCACAGACTTCCCGCCCCCGGCGGGTTCAATCATCGCGGGCTAACGGTACGGTGATTAGCGGACGGAAGTTTACACCGCCGAAATGTTCGGCCACCCCGGTGGCCGGGCGAGGAGTCAGACCTATGTCAGAGACGCTGACCGCGACCTTGGTGACCAATCATGGGCCGGTCGTAATCCGCCTTTTTCCTGATCACGCGCCGAAGACGGTACGCAATTTCGTGGAACTCGCCGAGGGCGGCCGGGAGTGGACCGACCCGCGCACCGGCCAGAAGACCACGAGCAAGCTGTATGACGGCACCGTGTTCCACCGGGTGATTCCCAACTTCATGATCCAGGGCGGGGATCCGCTCGGCAGCGGGCGGGGCGGGCCCGGGTACAGGTTCGCTGACGAGTTCCATCCCGACCTCAGCTTCGACCGGCCGTACCTGCTCGCGATGGCGAACGCCGGACCCGGCACCAACGGCTCGCAGTTCTTCATCACCGTGGCGCCCACGCCCTGGCTCAACGGGAAGCACACCATCTTCGGCGAGGTCATCGAGGGCGCCGATCTGGTGGACCAGATAAGCAGGGTGAAGACGGGCAGCCAGGACAGGCCGGTGGACGATGTCACCATCGAGTCCGTCACGGTGCAACGCGGTTAACCTGGCTGATCGGCAAGTCCCATGAGCATCGCCAGCGGCTCCGGATCAGGCTTCGGGGAGAGCCCGGGAGAGGGTTCTGCAGAGCGCCAGGCGGACGGAGCCGCGCAGGAACCCGCGCCGGTCCCGACCTGCTATCGCCACCCCGGCCGGGAAACGTACGTGTCCTGCGTCCGCTGCGGCAGGCACGCGTGTCCTGACTGCATGCGCTCGGCATCCGTCGGCCAGCAGTGCGTGGACTGCGTGGGCGAGGGCGCGCGCGGCAGCAGGCAGCCGAGAACCACGTTCGGCGGCAGGCCGACGGCGGCCGCCGCGGTCACCTGGGCCCTGGTCGCGATCAACGTCGCGGTGTTCCTCGTGACCTGGGTCCGCCCGGGTATCGTCAACGACCTGGAGATGTTCGGCTACGCCGCGTACGGGCCCGGCAGCGCGCTGCACGGTGTCGCCGCGGGCGAATGGTACCGGCTGATCACGGCCGCGTTCCTCGCCCCGGCGACCGGGCTGACCGGCGGCCTGGGCATCTGGGACATCCTGTTCAACATGTGGGCGCTTATCTTCGTCGGCCCCTCGCTGGAGGGCCTGCTCGGCCGCTGGCGGTTCCTCGCCGTCTACCTGCTCAGCGCGGTCGGCGGCAACCTGATGTTCTACTTCCTCGCGCCGCAGAACCAGCCGGCCGTGGGCGCCTCGGGCGCCATCTTCGGCCTGTTCGGCGCGTGGTTCGTGGTGTCCAAGCGGCTGCGGCTCGACACCCGGGGAATCATCACGCTGATCGCCATCAACCTGGCGCTCAGCTTCTTCCTGCACAACATCATCGCCTGGCAGGCTCACGTCGGCGGGCTGCTGACCGGGGCGCTGCTGACCGCGGTCTACGCGTACGCGCCCCGCACCAACCGGGCCGCCGTCCAGGTGGGCGCCACCGTCGGCGTGATTGCCCTGATAATCGTCGCGGTCCTGATCAGGAACGGCCAGCTTGCCGGCGGCGGGCTCTAAATGCTCTAAATCAGCGCCACCTGGTGGACAGCGTGACGCCGGCGATGATGAACGCGAAGCCCACCACGAGGTTCCACGACCCCAGGGCGGACAGGCCGGGTATGCCGTTCTGCGTGGTGTAGAACACGACGATCCAGGCCAGCCCGACGACCAGGCAGGCCACGATCGTCGGCCCGACCCAGGGCGCGCTGACCTTCCGCCGCGTCGTCTTCGGCGGCGGTGGCGTGTAGACCGTCTTTTTGCGGACACGCGATTTGGGCACGACGGCCTCCTGCGGTGAGCAAACCCTGCGATGCGGAACCTAAGCGTAGCCGCTCGCCGGCCTCGGTGCGTCTAGGTCAGAACCCCCCTGGACCGCCCGGGGCGCTGCCGGTCGGGGTCGGGGTGAGCGTGGGTGTGGGGGAAGGCGACGGCGACGCGCCGTTCTGCACGTAGATGACCACCGTCGAACCCTTCGGCGCGCTCCCGGAGGCCGGAACCTGCTGGAAGACCGTGCCGTTCGCGTACTGCGACCCGGCAGTGCCCTGCTGGACGCTGACCTGGAATCCGGCCGTGGTCAGCACCGACTGGGCGGTCTGCTGGGAGTCGCCGATGACCGAGGGCACCGACACCAGCCCGCCGGAGACGGTGAGCGTGATCGTGGCCCCTGGCTCCTGCATGCTCCCCCCGGGCGGACTCTCCTGCAGGACCTGCCCGGTCGGAGCGGTCGAGTTCGGGTCCGACTTGATCGTGAACTGGAAGCCCTTGTTCTGCAGCACGGACTCGGCCTGGCTCTCCTGCTGGCCGACCACGTTCGGCACCGCGACCTTCTGCGCGCCGGTGGAGACGTAGAGCGTCACCACGGTGTTCGGGGCGACATTGTTGCCCTCCGCCGGGCTGGAGTTGATCACCAGGCCCTTCTGGACGGTGCTGTTGGCCTGGTCGACCACGGTGTAGCCGAGGTGGGCCTGGGTGATCTCCTTCTCCGCCTGGGCGACCGTCTGGTTGTTGACCAGCGGCACGGCGGTGGTCTTGCCGCCCGCAAGCAGGTAATAGGCCACCCCGACGACGACCCCGACCACGAGGAGCAGGCCGAGGACCCACGGCAGCCAGCGGTAACCGCCGCCGCGGCCGCCGCGCTGGTAGTCCTCGCCGCCGTAGCCGTATCCCTGGACCGGCGGGATCTGCGAGGTCGGGCCCGCCAGCATCGTGGCGGCGGTGCCTCCGGCCTGCGACATCGGGTACATGTCCATCCGGGTCGGCGCCACCGCCGCGACCGGCATGCCCGAGGCGGCCCGCTGTAGGTCGGCGCGCATGTCGGCGGCCGTCTGGTACCTGTCGGCGGGAGACTTGGCCATTGCCTTGAGCACGATCGCGTCCGCCCACGCCGGGACGTCGGGGTCGACCCGCGACGGCGGTATCGGATTCTCCCTGACGTGCTGGTAGGCGATGGCGACCGGCGAGTCGCCGGTGAACGGGGGCCGCCCGGTCAGCAGCTCATACAGCAGGCAGCCGGTGGAGTACAGGTCGCTGCGCGAATCGACCCGCTCGCCCCTGGCCTGCTCCGGCGACAGGTACTGCGCGGTGCCGATCACCTGGGCCGTCTGGGTCATCGTGGCCTGAGCGTCGCTCATCGCCCGGGCGATGCCGAAATCCATCACCTTGACGTCGCCGTTGCGGGTCACCATCACGTTGCCCGGCTTGATGTCCCGGTGCACGATGCCGGCCTGGTGGCTGTAGTCCAGCGCGCGCAGCACGCCGTCGATGATCTCGAGCGACCGCTCCGGCAGCAGCCGGTGGCCATCTTGCAGCAGGTCCCGGACGGTACGCCCGTCCACGTACTCCATCACGATGTACGGCACGGGGATGCCGGTCATCATGTCCTCGCCGGTGTCGTACACCGCCACGATGGACGGGTGATTCAGCGAGGCGGCGGATTGCGCCTCGCGGCGGAACCTGGCCTGGAACGTCTGGTCCCTGGCTAGGTCGGCGCGCAGCGTCTTGATGGCCACGATCCGGTCCAGCCGGATGTCGCGTGCCCGGTACACCTCGGCCATGCCGCCGCGCCCGACGACGCCGTCGAGCTCGTAGCGGCCACCGAGTAGCCGGGGCTGTGTCACGTCTCGCACTGTGCCAAACCACCCTGGGTTGTTGCTGTTTCGTTATTGCGCCGGCGCCTGAGTCACGGTCGGCGTCGGTGTTGCCGTATCGGTCGGCGTCGGGGTCGGTGACGGCGACGGGCTCACCGACGGGGACGGGCTCACCGACGGGGACGCCTTCACCGAGGGTGTCGGCTTTACCGTCTTTGTCGGTTGTGAGCTCGCCGTTGGGCTGGGTGTAGTTGTCGTCTGTTCAGGTCCCACACTAGAGGGCTGCAGGGAGGGCGTGGTGCCATGGGCGGCAGTAGGGGACGGCGTGGTGGGCGACGGGGTGAAGTGCTGCTCCGTGGTGTTATGGCCGGTGTCCCCGGTGTTCCTGGTGGTGAGGTGACCGGTGATGTAGAGGCCTCCCGCGATCGCCAGGCCGCAGAGCGCCAGCGTTCCGGCCGTCGCCACGATCCTGCGGCGGCCGCGCGCCCCGGGGCGGCCCGCGGACCCCGAGGCACCGAGGAGACCGGTGGGACCGGTGGGACCGCCGCCGTTGCGCCCGGCGGCCTGACCGAGCAAGGACGTCCGGGCCGAGGGCAGGTCTGCCCTCGTCGCCCCGATAGGGCCGATCGGGCCGATCGGGCCGATCGCGCCGCCTGGCAGGGCGTCGCCCATGGCGAGGGCGTCACGCAGCATCTCGGCCCGGTCAGCGACCACCCGCATGCTCGCCGGACGCCCGTCGGGCGTCTTGGCGAGCATGTCGTAGACCAGGTCGGCCACGGGCTGCGGCACGTCAGGCGGGAGCGGCGGCACCGGATCATGCTTGTGCGCGAACGCGATCGCCAGCGGCTCGCTCGCGGTGAACGGCGGCCGGCCCGCCAGGCACTCGTACGCGACCACGCCGAGCGAGTAGATGTCGGAGGACGCGGTCACCGGCGCGCCCGTTGCCTGCTCGGGCGAGACGTACATCGCGGTGCCCATCACCATGCCGGTCTCGGTCAGGTGGGACGCCTGGGCGGCGCGCACCGCGGTCGCGATGCCGAAGTCGGTGATCTTCGTCGTGCCGCCCGCGGCGACGAGCAGGTTGCCCGGCTTGATGTCGCGGTGCACGATGTCGGCCTGGTGGGCGGTGTCGAGCGCACGCGCCGCCTGTCCGATGATGTCCAGCGTCGCATCGGGGGAAAGCCGGCCCGCGCGGGCCAAGATCGCCGACAGCGGCTCCCCGTTGACCAGCTCCATGATCAGGTAGGCGCCGCCGAACTCCGCGGACTCGCCGTAGTCGTACACCCGCGCGATACCCGGGTGGGACAGGCTGGCCGCGTACCGCGCCTCGGCGCGGAACCTGGCGAGGAACGCCTCGTCACCCGCTCGCCCGGTGGGCAGCAGCTTCACCGCCACCGGGCGGTTGAGCAGCTCGTCCTCGCCGCGCCACACCTCGCCCATGCCGCCGGCCGCTATCCGGCCGGTCAGCCGGTAGCGGCCGGCCAGCAGGTAATCGGTCACTTCGTCCTCAGGTATGCCAGGTAGGCCTTGACGACCTGCACAGCGATCGGCGCGGCCGCGGCGGCACCGTAGCCGCCACCCTGAATTATGACGCCGACGGCGATTTGCGGGTTGGCGTACGGTGCGAAGCAGGTGAAGGCCGCGTCGTCGAGCCCGCTGGCCTGGCCGGTCTCGGCGGTGCCGGTCTTGCCCGCGATCACCAGGCCGCCTTCGGCGCCCGAGTTGAACTGGTACGCGGTGCCGTTGGAGTCCTGGACCACGGCGAGCATCATCTGCCCCACTTCGGTGGCGACCGTCGGCGAGACCGCCTGGTGCAGCACCGTCGGCGTCGTCGTCTGCACGGTGCTCAGGTCGCTCGCGGTGATCTGCTGCACCAGATACGGCCGCATCAGCGTGCCGTGGTCGGCGATCGCGGCGGAGAGCATGGCCTCCTGCAGCGGGGACGCCGTGTCGTTGTACTGGCCGATCGCGGACATCGCCGTGTAGGACTTGTCGGTCAGCGGCGGATAGTTACTCTGCGACGCCAGCATCGGGATGGTCAGGTTCGGGTCGTTCAAGCCGAACTGGTCCGCGTACTGCTTGATGAAGGCGTTGCCGAGCTGAACGCCGAGATTGGCGAAGGTCGTGTCGCAGGATTGCGCGAAGGCCGTGATCAGCGTGGTGTGGCCGGTGCCGGTCCCGCAGATCTCGCCGTCGTTGTTGCTCAGCGAGTGCCCGTTCGGGAGCGTGAGGACAGTGGGCGAGTAGACGCTCGTCTGCGTGCTGCGAGATGGATCCTGGGAGAGGAACGCCGAGCTCGTCACTATCTTGAAGGTCGAGCCGGGCGGGAAGGACGCGTTGATGGCCCGGTTCAGCAGGGGATTGCCCTGGGCATGGAGCAGTTCCTTGTCGACCTGGTTGAGCTGGACGCCGTTGTGAGTGGTGAGTTTGTTGGGGTCGTAGCTCGGA
>JASHTQ010000006.1 GCA_030040475.1 Streptosporangiaceae bacterium | reverse complement strand
AGACGCCAGCGCCGCCCGGGACGTGAGGTGCCGTCAGCCGACTTCCCAGGTGTCGCTGCCGGCCAGCAGGGCGGCCAGGTCGCCCGGGCCGCTGCGGGCGCGCGCGGCGGCGATCTGGTCCGCCATCAGCCGGTCGTAGCTCGCCTGCTCGACCTGCCGGAACACGCCGACCGGGGTGTTACGGAAGTCCGCGGTGTCCAGCCGTGACATGGCGAACGCGTAGGACGGGTCGGCGCGGTGCGCGTCGTGCGTGATCAGCGTGTCCGGGTCGGCGTCGGCGACGGCGACCGCCTCGAGCTCGCCGTGCGAGCCGAACCGCAGGCCCTGCGTGTCACCCTGGAACCGGATGGGCTCGCCGTGCTCCAGCTTGATCAGCCGCTCGGCCGCCGCGGCCGGCTCCTTCAGCGGCGCGAACGCGTCGTCGTTGAAGATGGGGCAGTTCTGGTAGATCTCGATGAACGCCGCGCCCTGGTGATCGGCGGCCGCCATCAGCACCGAGGTCAGGTGCCTGCGGTCGGAGTCGATCGTCCGGGCGACGAAGCTCGCGTCGGCGCCCAGCGCGAGCGACAGCGGGTTGAACGGGTGGTCAAGCGACCCGAACGGCGTGGACTTGGTGATCTTCCCCTGCTCGGAGGTCGGCGAGTACTGACCCTTGGTCAGCCCGTAGATCCTGTTGTTGAACAGCAGGATCTTGATGTTCACGTTGCGCCGCAGCGCGTGGATCAGGTGGTTGCCGCCGATGGACAGCGCGTCGCCGTCGCCGGTGATGACCCACACCGACAGGTCCGGCCGGGACGCGGCGAGCCCGGTGGCGATCGCCGGGGCGCGGCCGTGGATCGAGTGCATCCCGTAGCTGTTCACGTAGTAAGGCAGCCGGGAAGAGCAGCCGATCCCCGAGATGACCACCACGTTCTCCCTCGGCACCTCGAGCTCGGGGAGGAATGCCTGGAAGGCGGCCAAGATGGCATAGTCCCCGCAACCGGGGCACCAGCGGACTTCTTGATCGGATTTAAAATCTTTTGTTGCCGAACGAGCCGTGGCGCGAGGAACGAGCGTCAGCGATGCCAGCCGGTGGCCTTGCGCGCCCTGTGTACCACCGGCGGCGACACCGCCGGCGTCATGACCGTTGGGCTCAGACATGGCTGATCACTTCCTCGATGACACCCGCCAGTTCGGCCGCCTGGAACGGCAGGCCGCGGACCCGGTTGTAGGAGATCACGTCGACAAGGAAACGCCCGCGCAGCAGCAGGGCTAGCTGGCCGAGGTTGATCTCGGGCAGCAGCACCTTGTCGTAGTGGCGCAGCACGTCCCCGAGGTTGGGCGGGAACGGGTTGAGGTGGCGCAGGTGGGCCTGGGCGACCGAGTGCCCGGCGTTGCGGGTCCGGCGGACGGCGGCGCCGATCGAGCCGTAGGTGGATCCCCAGCCGAGCACGAGGACGCGGGCGTTGCCGTCCGGGTCGTCGACTTCCAGCGGGTCGATGTCGGCGGCGATCCCGTCGACCTTGGCCTGCCGCAGCCGGACCATCTTGTCGTGGTTGTCCGGGTCGTAGGAGATGTCGCCGGAGATGTCGGCCTTCTCGATGCCGCCGATCCGGTGCTCGAGCCCGGGAGTGCCCGGTATCGCCCAGGGCCTGGCCAGCGTGGTGGGGTCCCGGCGGAACGGCTCGAACGCGCCGTCGCCCTGCGTCGCGAACGCGAACTGCTGGCTCAGGTCGGGCAGGCTGGCGATATCCGGGATGCGCCACGGCTCCGAGCCGTTGGCCAGGTAGCCGTCGGAGAGCAGGAACACCGGGGTGCGGTACTTGACCGCGATCCTGGCCGCCTCGATCGCCGCGTGGAAGCAGTCCGCCGGGCTGGCCGCGGCGACGATCGGCACCGGCGACTCCCCGTTCCTGCCGAACATCGCCTGCAGCAGGTCGGCCTGCTCGGTCTTGGTCGGCATCCCGGTGGAGGGCCCGGCCCGCTGGATATCGCAGATGATCAGCGGCAGCTCGACCGAGACGGCCAGGCCCACGGTCTCTGCCTTCAGCAGCATGCCAGGGCCTGACGTGCTCGTCACGGCGAGCGAGCCGCCGAAGGCGGCGCCGAGCGCCGCGCCGACGGCGGCGATCTCGTCTTCCGCCTGGAACGTGCGGACGCCGAAGCGCTTGTGCTTGGCCAGTTCGTGCAGGATGTCGGAGGCCGGGGTGATCGGGTAGGAGCCGAGGAACAACGGCAGCCCGGCAAGTTGCGCGGCCGCGATGAGGCCGTAGGCAAGCGCGGTGTTGCCGCTGATGTTCCGGTACGTGCCCCTCGTCAGCGGGGCGGGCCTGACCTCGTACCTGACCGAGAACGCCTCGGTGGTCTCGCCGAAGTTCCAGCCCGCCTGGAAGGCGGCCACGTTCGCCGCCATGATCTCGGGCTTTCCGGCGAACTTGGACTTCAGGAAGCTGAGCGTGCCGTCGGACGGGCGGTCATACAGCCAGGAGAGCATGCCGAGCGCGAACATGTTCTTCGCCCGTTCGGCGTCCTTCCTGGTGATGTCGAACGACTCCAGGGCCTTGACGGTCATCGAGGTGATCGGCACCGCGTGCACGTTGTACTGCTCGAGCGAGCCGTCCTCGAGCGGGCTCGCCGCGTAGCCGACCTTGGTGAGGTTGCGCTTGGTGAACTCATCGGTGTTGACGATCAGGTCGCCGCCGCGCGGCAGGTCCTTGATGTTGGCCTTCAACGCGGCCGGGTTCATCGCGATGAGCACGTCAGGCGCGTCGCCCGGCGTGAGAATGTCATGGTCGGCAAAGTGCAGCTGGAAACTCGATACGCCCGGCAGGGTGCCGGCCGGCGCCCGGATTTCCGCGGGGAAATTGGGCAAAGTCGACAGGTCGTTCCCGAAGACGGCCGTCTCCTGGGTGAACCTGTCCCCGGCGAGCTGCATGCCGTCGCCGGAGTCGCCGGCGAACCTGATGATGACGTGATCGAGCTTCTGGACCTGCTTGGTCACGACTGGAAGACCTCCTCCGCGCGCCGCGGCCGGGCACCCCTCGAAGCACCACCCCACGGCCGGGGGCATGAGTTAGGACGACACAAATCTTACGCCGAGATAGGCACTGGAACGCTCGTCTATCCGGCGATGTTCCCACGCCCGCGTCCGATCTCGCGTCGCCGATGTAGTTTGTGACAGCTTCCGGTAAGAACTTCGTCGTCGGGCTTGTGTTATGCACAACACGCCATGCCGCCAGACCGGAGCCGGACGTATTGTCGTGCGTCAGCGGGAATGTTGCCATCATGCCACCGTGGGCGGCCGTGAGCTGGGAGGTGGGGCTGTGCGTGGTCACGCGCTGCGGGCAGCGGCCCCCGTCGGCCCGGTCGCCGGCCTTGCCGTTGCGGTGACCGTGCTTGCGGCGGGCTGCGCCGGTATCGGCGCCGCGGCCGCGGGCGCCGGCGGCGCCGTCATCGGGGCTCTCCTCGCCGTCGCGCTGGCCCTCGCGGCCTGCGCCTACTGCGACCGGATGGCGCTGTCCGCGGCGGCGGCTCGGCCGGTCAGCGAGGTCGAGCATCCCGGCCTCTACCGCCTGGTACGGGAGCTGAGCAAGGACGGGCGGTTGCCGGTGCCCCGGCTGTACCTGTCGCCAGCCGAGCAGCCCAACTCGTTCGTGGTCGGCCGCGGTCCGCGTACCGCGGCCGTCTGCTGTACCGAGGGCCTGCTGCGGATCCTGGACGAGGCCGAACTGCGCGGCGTGCTCGGCCACGAGCTTGCGCATGTTTCCGGCCGGGACATCCTGGCCTCGTCCGTGTCGGCCGGCCTGGCCAGGATCATCACGTTTCCGGCCGGCGTCGCCGGGCTGTTGCCCGGCTCGCGTCGGCGCGCCGGATCATCCCGCGCCCTGCGCACGCCCGGGGCGTCCCGTTCGCTGGCCGGCCCCGCCTCGCCCGCCCGGCCGGCCGGGC
>JASHTQ010000610.1 GCA_030040475.1 Streptosporangiaceae bacterium | reverse complement strand
CAACTGCGGCCGCTGCGTCCCGGCCGTGCCCGGCCGCGGCCCGCCGATCCGCCCCGCCTGGAACGGAACCATCGAGGCGTGGCCCAGCCGCACGTACCCGCGTCCCGGGGCGGACCTGGGGATGTAGGCCGCGTCCGGCGCCTCGATCACGTCGGCGCTCTCGGCCGCGTCGGTCACCCGCAGCGCGATCCGCAGGTTGGTGTTGGCACGGATGTCCGCCGACACCACCCCGGAGGGCCGCTGGGTGGCCAGCACCAGGTGGATGCCGAGCGACCGGCCGCGCTGCGCGATCCCGACCAGACCGGTGACGAAGTCCGGCAGGTCCCGCACCAGCGAGGCGAACTCGTCGATCACGATCACCAGCCGTGGCAGCGGCCCGAGCCCGGCCTCCTGGCCGGCCTCCGGCCGTGGCGGCGGGCCGAGCCCGGCCGCCTGGCCGGCCTCCGGCCGGTGCCGGCCGCGTGCCTGCCGGTCCAGCTGGACGGTGTAGTCCTCGATGTCCTTGACCCCGGCCGCGGCGAGCATCCGCTCCCGCCTGGTCAGCTCCGCGGACAGCGAGGCCAGCGCGCGCTGGGTCAGGTGCGCGTCCAGGTCGGTGACCATCCCGACCACGTGCGGCAGCTGGACGCAGTCCTTGAACGCGCTGCCGCCCTTGTAGTCGACCAGCACGAACGTCATCGCGTCCGGCCGGTTCGCGCACGCCAGCGACGCGATCATCGTCTGCAGCAGCTCGGACTTGCCCGCCCCGGTCGTGCCGGCGATCAGCGCGTGCGGGCCGTCCCTGCGCAGGTCGATGCCGAACGGCCCGTCGTAGCACTCCCCGATGACCGCGAGCGTGCCCCGGCCCGCCGCGCTCCACCTGGCCGCGATGCCCCTGGCGGTGGGCGGTTCCAGGCCGAGCACGTCGAGCAGCCGGCAGCTGTCGGGCAGGCCGGCGGCCTCGTCGTCGTCGGTCACGTCGAGCACCGGCGCGATCGACCGCGCCAGCAGGTCGGACCAGGCCGGCGTGACGAACTCCGGCCGGACAGGCCCGACGACGGGCTGGTTCATCTGCTGCACCTCCAGCGCGCCGCCCGGCCGGCCGGCCACGACGGCGTGGCACTCGGCCGGCAGCAGCCGCTCCTCCGCGTCCAGGCAGATGCAGTACACGCCCACCTGCGGTCCCTCCCGCAGCACGCCGATGGCGCCGGGCAGGGAGCGCAGCTTGCGTGACCCGTCGAAGACGACCACGATGTCATGGCAGAACCTGACCGGCTCGGCCCTGACCTGGCCGACACCGCGGTCGCCCGGCGCCTCCTGCCTGGCCGCGATGATCGCCTGCAGTTCGGCGATCCTGGCCGCCACGGTTTCCGCGTCGTTGCCGATCAGCGCGGAGCAGTTCTGCCCCTCGCCTGGACGGCAATGGGGCAGCCACCGGACCCACTCCCACTCGGCCTGCCCGCTGGCGTCGGTGAGAACGCAGATCTGCACGTCGGCGGGACTGTGCAGGGCGGCGATCTGGGCGGCAAGCCAGCGCCCCGCGGCCCGGGACACCTCGGCGGGCGCCGCCACCCCGAGCACCCCCCGCTCGGCCAGCGGTATCGCGACCGGCGCGTCCGGGATCAGCCAGAACATCCGGCGGCGATGCTCGTCCTGGGTCGGGTCGGTCAGCTCAACCGCCGACGGCAGGTCCGCGGTGCCGACCCGGAGCAGCAGGTAATCGGGGTCGCTGCGGCGGCGCTCCCACAGCCTGCGCCGCGGCCCGGACGCGATGGACAGCACGGTCGCGGGGTCGGGGCAGTCGTGCCGGCGCCGCAGCCGCTCCGCGTCCAGGGCATCCCCGGCGTCCCGCTCGATCCTTGCCTTGTGCTCGCGGTAGTCCGCCTGCCGCCTGGCCTGCGACTTGCGGCCCTGCCTGCGGTCGCTGACGTAGCTGCCGAGCAGCATCACCGGGCTGAACGCGGCCATCGCCAGCATGTACACCTGCCGCAGGAAGTAGGCCATCGCCACGCCGAGCACCACGGGGACGAGGGCCATCAGCACCGGCATCGGCCGCCGTTCGGCCTTGCCCGGCGGGCTTGGCAGCGTGAACCGGTTCGCCTCGGCAGGCGGCAGCAGCCGCGGCGGCCGGTTGAACTCCAGCCCGGCGCCGTCTTCCGCCGGGCGCAGCGCGGCGTCCGGCGGCTCGTACAGCACCAGGTCGAGCAGCGTGTCCCCGACGGTCACCTGCTGCCCCGCCCGCCAGTACGCGGCCGAATTCAGCGGCTGCCTGTCCAGCAGCACCCGGACACCCTCGAACGGCGCCACCTGGCACCCCCAGGCATCAACCAGCACCCTAAGCGCCAACGGCGGAATCGCCGGATCGGCGATCACCACCCCCGCCGCCCTGGCCCCCCGCCCACCCCCGCCGACAAGCCCACCGTCGCCCGCCGCCCCGCCCCCCCGGCCGCTCTCGCCCACAAGCCCGGCGTCGCCCGCCGCCCCGGCCGCCCAGCTCCCCGCTCCGGTCGGCCCGCCGCCGGCTCCCCAGCTCCCTCCTCCGGTCGGCCCGCCGCCGGCTCCCCAGCTTCCCCCTCCGGTCGGCCCGCCGACGTCAACCTCGCCGAACGCGAGCCGCCGCAGCATCCCCGCCGCCGGCCCGCCAGCCACCCGTAGCTCGGCCGCCCCGATCGGCTCCGGCCGCTGGCACCCGACCGGATCCCCGATGCTGACCACGCATCCGTCCCTGATCGGCGCATCGGCAAGCCTCGTGTCGGCGGGCACCAGCTGCCCGCCGACAAACAGCGCGGCCGTCACCGCACCGGCGGACTGAGGGAACCGCAGCACCCGTGCCCCGCCGCCGGCCCCGCCGCTGGCCCCGCCGCTGGCCCCACCGCTGGCCGCAGCGACCGCCTCGCCGTGCAGCAGGAGGTCGATCTCGGCCGCGATCTGGGCCACCGTGGTCTCGGGGCTCGCGTCGATGACGACGTCTGCCCGCTGCCCAGTCGCCGGCGACACCACCGTCACCGCCAGCCCCATGACCGTTCCCTCCGCCGCCGGCCATCCACCACCGCCCGGCGGGACGAGGAGTTCCCGTCCCGCCCCGCGGCTATTGCTTCAGCGAGGCGGCGAGCTGGGTATCGGTCTCGTGGAACGCCTTCACGGCCGCGTCCAGGTACTGGCCCATTCCGTTCAGGCCCTGGATCATCCTGGTCGCCCCGGTGTTGAACTGCGTGTAGGACGCCTCGAACTGCCTGCTCGACGCGTCTGTGACGTAACCGCCTGCGACCAGGTTGTCGACCAGCCGCTTCAGCTTGGCGAGGTCACCCTCGATCGTCTGCTCGCCCACCTGAAGCTGCCTGGCGGCGGACTGCATCTCCGCATAGGTCACGTTGACGTTCGGCACGACCGGCCTTCCTTTCCCGATGCCCTGCGGCGAACGCCAGCCGCGCCCGCCTGCCAGATCCGGCACATTCGGTGGAACGTGCCCTGCCTGAACCGGGTTCGGCGCGTAAGACGGCCGTAACACCTCGCGTTCTCGCCCAGCCAGCGCGGCCCGGGGAACCTTAACGCGGCCGGAAACCGCGGAACGGCTGGCGCGGGAGCCTCAGCGCAGCCCCGAAACCTAGGAACGGGGTGGTCCGGGACTCAGCGCACCCGGAACCTCGGACCGGGTGGCCCGGGAACCTCAGCGCAGCGCGGAACCTCAGAACGGCGGTTCGTCGGAGTAGCCGCCGGGGCCGTCGCTGGCCCACGGGTCCGCGTCCGCGCTGTAGCCGCCGTGGCCGCCGGAGCTACCCTGCCCGCCGGGCCGGGTCCCCGCGGCTGCCGGCGAGCCCTGGCCGCCGTTGCCGTTGCTGCCGGACCTGGCGGCGCGGTTGACCTTCGCGGCGGCGTTGCGCAGCGACGGGCCGACGTCATCGACCTCGACCTCGTACACCGTGCGCTTCTCGCCCTCCTTGGTCTCATACGACCGCTGCCGCAGCCGCCCGGAGACGATCACCCGCATCCCCCGCTGCAGGCTCTCCGCCACGTTCTCCGCCGCCTGCCGCCACACGTTGCACGTCAGGAACAGGCTGTCGCCGTCCTTCCACTCACCTGTGGCGTTATCGCGGAACCGCGGCGTCGACGCCACCCGGAACCGCGCCACCGGCTGACCTGCCGGGGTAAACCGCAACTCCGGATCATCGACCAGGTTCCCCGCGATCGTGATCTGGGTATCGCCTGCTGCCATCGGGGTACTCCGCTCAGTGGTGATGCTCGGGCCGCGTGACCTTGGTCCGCAGTATGGCCTCGTTCAGGTTGAGCTGGCGGTCGAGCTCGAGCACGGTGCCCGGCTCGGCGGTCAGGTCCACGACCGCGTAGAAGCCTTCGGACTTCTTCTCGATCGGGTAGGCAAGACGGCGCTTGCCCCAGATGTCCACCTTGTCAACCTTGCCGCCGCGGCCGGTCACGACCTTGAGGAACTGGTCTAGTGACGGCTGGACGGTGCGTTCCTCGAGGTTGGGGTCGAGGATGATCATGATCTCGTAATGGCGCATGAGCGTGCCAGGCCTCCTCTGGACTGATGCGGCCACGGTCTTTCCGTGGCAGGAGGTGTCGCGGT
>JASHTQ010000609.1 GCA_030040475.1 Streptosporangiaceae bacterium | reverse complement strand
GGGCTTTATCGTCGCGGCCGCGACCGCCTCGCTCGCGGTGGCCAGGACGGAACTGCTGCAGGCGTTCGGGCCGGGGCTGGCGCTCACCGTGCTGATCGCGCTGGCGGTGTCGATGACGCTGGGGCCCGCGGTGATGGCGATATTCGGCGGCCTGCTGTTCCGGCCGGTCCCGGCGCGGCTGCGCCGCCTCGGCGTCAGCAGGCGCGAGGGCGGCATGGCGGCGGTGAACCGGCAGGCCTCGCGCTGGAACCTGGCCGTGCGTTCCGCGCGGTTCGCCGCCAGCCGGCCCGTGGCGCTGCTCATCGTGGCGGCCTGCACGCTCGGCCTGCTCGCGGCCGCGGCCGGGGTGCGCACGATGCCGCTCGGATCGCCGCTGATCGGGGAGCTTCCGTCGGCGTCACAGGCCGTCCGGGCGGCCACCGCCGCCGGGGACGGCTTCGCGCCGGGCATCCTGTCCCCCACCGAGATCCTGGTGATCGGCCCCGGGGTGGCCGGGCAGACCGCGGCCCTGGCCCGGCTGCAGCGCGAACTGGCCACTGCGCCCGGCGTCGCCGAGCTGGCCGGGCCGGCAAGCCTGCCGACCACCACCGGGCCGCTGAACCCGATGCTGGCCGCCTCCGGCGGCGCGGCGCGGTTCCTGGTGATCGAGCGGACCGACCCGCTTGACGCGACCGCCATCGGGGCGGTCCGCACGCTACAGGATGATCTTCCCGCCCTCGGCCGCTCCGCCGGGCTGACCGGCGTCCGGTTCGAGGTAGCCGGCCAGACCGCGCTGACCGGCGACGCGATCGGCTCCATCTCCGCCGACCTGGTGCGCATCTCGGCGGCGATCATGCTGGTGACGCTGATCCTGCTGGTGCTGTTCCTGCGGTCGCTGCTCGCTCCGGTCTACCTGCTGGCCGCCAGCGTCCTGGCCGTGCTCGCGTCGCTGGGGCTGACGATGCTGTTCTGCCGGGAGGTCCTCGGCTTCGACAGCCTGGTGTACTTCGTGCCGTTCGCGGCCGGCGTGCTGCTGGTGTCGCTCGGCTCGGACTACAACGTGTTCGTGGTCGGGCGCATCTGGGAGGAGGCCAAGAGGCGCCCCGTAGCGGACGCGGTGGCCGTCGCCGCGCCTGCCGCCTCGCGGGCGATCACCACCGCCGGCGTGGCGCTCGCGGCGAGCTTCGCCATGCTGGCGTTGATACCGCTCGAGCAGTTCAGGGAGATCGCGGTCGCGATGAGCGTCGGGGTGATCATCGACGCGATCGCCGTCCGCTCGCTGCTGGTACCCGCCCTGGTCGCGCTGTTCGGCCGCCTCGGCATGTGGCCCGGCGGCGGCGTCAGGCCGCAGCAGGCCAGCCTCACGAGCACGGCAGCAGGTGATACGCCTGCTTTGCGCTGAGCACGTACCTGACCGCGGAATTCACCTCGGCGCGGAAGGCGGGATCCATGGCCGCGTGCTCGAGGATGCCCGCGTCCATCTCGGTTGCCGCGGTGAGGCTCTCTGAGGTGATCATGTCGCCGCCCGCGGCCAGGAAGTCGATGCCGCGGGTCGTCGGCGAGATGCCGGCCACCGCGGCAGCCACGCCCAGGTCGTCGGAGACGATCACGCCGCGGAAGTGCAACTGCTGGCGCAGCATCGTGCGCATCACCCGCGGGGAGAAGGCCGCGAGATGATCCGGGTCGATGCGCGTGTAGGTGGCCAGGGCGATCATCACGAACGGCACCCCCGCGTCGATGGCGTCCTGGAAGGTCTGCAGGTAAGGGTCGTCGGGCGTGGTGACGGTATCCACCACTCCGGCGGTGAAGTCGGTGTTGCCCACCACCCGGCCGAGCCCGGGGAAGTGCTTGGCGGTGGTCGCCACCCCGGCCTGCTGCATGCCCTTGATGAACGCCACGCCGTGGTCGGCCACGGCGGCCGGCGTATCGCCGAACTCGCGCTGCAGCGCGCCGATGGGCTGGTTGTCGGCGGCGGTCCCGGGCGGCACGACGTCCATCACCGGGGCAAGGTTGAGGTTGACGCCGGCCGAGCTGAGCTCGCGGCCCCAGTCCGCCGCCTGTTCCTGCAGTTCACTCGGCGTCAGCGCGCCCTGCTCAAGCGCGGAGGGGATCTGGGCGAAGCCGGGTCCTTGCATGTTCTGGACCTCGCCGCCCTCCTGGTTGGCGGCGATGAAGAAGCGGACCCCCGCGGTCGCGTACGAGGAGGCAAGCGCCTGCACCTCGCGGGTCTCCTGGCCGATCGCGGTCGCGCCCGCCGTGGTGTCGGCGCCGTAGAGCAGCGAGCCGAAGTGATAGGTGGTGACGGCCTTGGCGACCTCGGAGATCGGGTCCCCCGCGATGCCGACGAGGAACAGCTGGCCGACCCGCTGGGCCTCGGTCATCCGGGCGAAGACCTGGGCCGGGCAGGAGGACGACGGCGACGGGGACGGCGCCGCCACGGGGACGTCGGACGCGCCGACCCCGGCGCTGCACGCCGAGCAGGCCAGGCCGAGCGCGGCGATGGAGGCGTAAAGCCGCCGCCGTGTCATGCCGGCGGGTCTGCACCGGCCGGCGGGTCTGCACCGGCCGGCGGGGCGGCGCCGGCCGTCCCGGCGCCGGCCGTCCGCTCGATGGTCGCGAGCCAGGCCTGCGCGCTGGTGTGGCCGTCCAGGAGGTTGATCTCGAAGCTGTCCGCGTCGATGCCGGCGACCCGCCAGCCGCCGGCAAGGTCAAACGCGGCGTGCAGTTCGTCCTGGCTGACCCGGCGCGGGCCGAAGTCTCCCGGCTGCCGGTCGCTGAAGCACATCAGGTAGCAGCGTCCGCCGCCGCGCAGCACCTCCGCCAGGCTGGCGACGTACCGGGCGCGATCGGCGTCGTCGAACACATGGAACAGGCCGCTGTCGATGATCGTGTCGAACGTCAGCCCGAGATCGGCCAGCCGCAGCACGTCGGCGACCTCGAAGCGGGCCGCAAGCCCCCGCTCGGCGGCCTTGTCGCGCGCCCGCTCGATGGCGTGCGGGGCGATGTCGACGCCGACCGCATCCGCGCCCCGGCCGGCCGCGAGCAGCGTGTGTTCCCCCGTCCCGCAGCCCGCGTCGAGCACCCGCCCGCGCAGCAGGCCGTCATCCGCCAGCCGGACGAACGCGGGCTGAGGGTGGCCGATGTCCCACGGCGGCAGCGTGCCAGCCGTGTACGACGCGTCCCAGAGCGGTGTTGTCATGCAGCCTTTCTACGCGATGACCGTGGCAATGATCGCGGGAACGGCTCAGGAACGCCACCTCAGCGTGGCCACGCCGTCGCCGTCCAGGTCGTCGGCGGGTGCCTTGCGGCCGGTCATGGCCATGACAAGGGACAGGATCGGGCCCGACACCTCGGGCCCGTCGCCGTGAGACCATTCGGCGTCCGTGGCGCGCAGCCTCAGCCCGGCGATGCGGTTCTTGGTGCCGATGAGCAGGTTGGAGCCCTTGAAGAAGTCGGCGGCCTGGACGACGGCCTGCGTCGGGTAGGCGTGCGTGATCCCGAGCGGCCTGCGGATGTCCTCGGAGTGGATGATCGTCTCGCCGAGCATGGTGTCCGCCGGGCCCGGCGGGTGCTTCACCGAGGTCAGCACCGCGTCGAAACGGGCCAGCGTGTCGACGGGTGAGCCGCCCCGCTGGGCGGCGATGCCCCGCTCCTGCACGCCGTTGAAGCTGAACCCGGAGGCGGCCAGTTTCGCGAAGAAGCCCGGCGGGGTCATCAAGGCGGCGGCGGTCATGTGCGCGAGCACGTCCCTTACGCTCCAGCTGGCGCACAACGACTCGGTGTCCCACTGATCCTGGCCGAGATCCCGCAGGTCAGCGGACAAGGCCGTGCGCTCGGCGTGGACCGTCGGCCAGATGTCGGTCGTCCCCATGTGCCCTCCCCGGAGGCAGCTTATACCGGAGATCAGGCCGAGATGCCGCCGCCGATCTTCACCTCGGCGGCCGGCTCGCCCGAGGCGTCCCTGGGCACAAGCGGCCCGCGCCGGAACAGCACCCCGCCGAGGATCGAGCCGGCCGCGAAGATGCCCGCCGTCCACCAGAAGGCGGTGTCGTAGCCGTGCGCGAGCGTCAGCCCGGCCAGCGCCGTGCGGCCGATGGTCCTGGCCTCCGCGAGGTGCGCGGCCAGGTACGACGCGGTCGCGCTGGCGAAGATGGTGTTGAGCAGCGAGGTGCCGATCGAGGCGCCGAGTTGCTGGCCGACGGTGACGCTCGCCGAGGCGACGCCCGCGTCCTGCGGCAGCACGCCGAACGTGCCCGTGTTGATCGAGGGCGCGATCACCATGCCGAGGCCGACCCCGGTGAGGATGAGCGGGCCGACGATGCCCGACCCGTAGGCGGTATGCGGGCCAAGCTGGGCCAGCCAGGTCGCCGCGCCGGCCGCGATCAGCATCCCGGTCGCCACCAGCGGCTTGGGCCCGATCCTCGGCATCAGCACGATCGTGGACATGTTGGCAGCGACCGCGATGCCGCCGGCGATCGGCAGGAACGCGACCCCGGTCACGACGGGCGAGTAGCCCAGCGTGTCCTGCAGGTAGTAGGTGAGGAAGAGGAAGGTGCCGAACATGCCGGACGCCGCGATCAGCATCGAGAGGTAGGCGCCGCCGCGGTTGCGGTCAAGCACCACGCGCGGCGGCAGCAGCGGGTGCGCGGCACGGCCCTGCCAGAACGCGAACACGACGAGCAGCGCCACGCCCGCGGCGAGGAACCCGTACGTGGAGGGCGTGTGCCAGTCGTGCGTCGCCGCGTTGGAGAACCCGTATACCAGGCAGAACAGCGCGCCGGAGACCGCGAGCACGCCCGGGATGTCGAGCTTCGGCTTGACCAGTGAGGGCTGCCGTCGCAGCAGCATCGCGCCGCCGGTGAAGGCCAGGCCGGCGAAGACCAGGTTGATGTACAGCGTCCACCGCCAGGACAGGTACTCGGTCAGCGCGCCGCCGAGCAGCAGCCCGATCGCGCTGCCCGCCGCGGCGATCGCGCCGTAGATGCCGAACGCCTTGCCGCGCTCGTCCGGCTTGGTGAACGTCGTCGTCAGCAGCGACAGCGCCGACGGCACCAAGATCGCGCCGAACGCGCCCTGGCAGGCCCGTGCGGTGATCAGCATGACGAAGTCGACCGAGGCGCCGCCCACGGCCGAGACGCCGGCGAAGCCGACAAGGCCGATGAGGAACGTCACCTTGCGGCCGAGCAGGTCGGCAAGCCGCCCGCCGAGCAGCAGCAGGCTGCCGAACGCCAGCGTGTAAGCGGTGACCACCCATTGCCTGTCTACCGTGCTGAAATGCAGCGCGCGCTGCGCCGAGGGCAGCGCGATGTTCATCACCGTGACGTCCAGGATGACCATCAGCTGCGCGAGGCCGATCACGACCAGGATGAGCCAGCGCCGCCTCGCGGCGGCCGCGGCGGCCGCGTCGGCCGCGGCTGGGGTGACGGCCGCGGGGTTGACATCAGACATGGGCCTCACCAATCTGGAGGTACGTTCTCCGTTTCGCTCAGGCTAACATGAAAGCGGAGAAGTTGTCTCCACTTATTTTCCGGGGAGGCCTTAGATCGGAGGAGGGCTTGGCGGAGTGCGCTAAGGACATCGGATGCGGCCGGCCGCTGCGGCGTGACGCGGAGCGGAACCGGCAGCGCGTGCTGCAGGCGGCGTCGGAGGTGTTCACCGAATGCGGCCTCGAGGTCAGCCTTGACGAGGTGGCCAGGCACGCCGGCGTCGGAGTCGGCACCGTGTACCGGCGGTTCCGGACCAAGGAGGAACTCGTCGAGGCGCTGTTCGACGAGCGCATCGACGCGATAGCCGCCATCGGCGCCCGGGCCGCGCAGGACCCCGACCCGTGGTCCGGCCTGGTGTCCTTCATGGAGCAGCTGGCCGAGATGCTGGCGGGCAACCTCGGGCTGCGCCAGATGCTCATGTTCGCCACCTACGGCGGGGACCGGGTGGCGTACGCACGGGAGCGGAACGAGCCGATCGTCCGCAGGCTGGTCGAACGGGCGCAGGCGGCCGGCCAGGTCCGCGGCGACCTTGCGCCGACCGACATACCGTTCATCATCTTCACGCTGACCCAGGCCACCGAGTTCTCGCGGCACGCCAGCCCCGAGCTCTGGCGGCGGTACCTCGCGGTGTTCCTCGACGGCCTGCGCCCCGGGCGCGAGGGCGTCACTCCCTTGCCGGTACCCGCGATGCTTCCCGATGAGATGGAGAAGGCCATGCGGGACAGCGCCCCGCGCCGGCATTGACATTCCCGCCGCGCCAACGGTTACCAACTCAGCGAATCTTGCATTTGCACGTGCAGCAAGTGGAGCACGCGCACGCCATTTCTACAACCGTTAGCAGCGCCCGTCCGCCGTCGTAAGGAATTCGTAAGCAGTTCGCGGCGACACGCCGCCTGACCTGCTGAATGATCACCAGGAACCGGCGACGCTAGGAAACTCGCGTGTCGCCTGACATACTGGCGGAAATCTGAGTAGCATGGCCCGTGCACTTAACGCGCATTTTATCCAGGAGACGCCAGGTATGAACCCCGGCCACAGCGTGCAGGACGCCAATACGGGACTCCCGCCGCGCCCGTCAGGGCAGGATGACGTCGGCCGCTACGCCGCCACCGCCGAGGACATCCAGGACATCATCGACAAGCTCGCCGCCGTCACCCAGCAGCTGCGCCATCCGCACCGCGACTAGCGGATCAGCCGGCGCCGATCAGCCCGCGCAGCAGGCTCACGCTGTCCGCCGCGCCGAGCGCGGATGCCCGCAGCAGCGCGAAGGCCCGGATGTAACGGGCGACGTCGTCCTGGCTCTCCAGGTAGACCCCGCCGGACAGCGCCTCCAGGTAGACGACCCCGAGGCTGGGCGCGTCGGGAAACCTGAGGATCGCAAGCGAACCGCTGCCGGCGGTCGCGTGCGCGCCCGCGGAGAACGGCAGCACCTGGATCGTGATCGAGGGGAGGCCGGTGCTCAGCTCGATCAGGCGGCGGATCTGCGCGGCCAGAATCCGGGAGCCGCCCACCGCCTGGTGGAGCGCGCCCTCGCCGAGGACCACGGTGAGGCGCTTGCCCGTCGGGACGGACGGGCTCCCGGTCACTATGGCCTGCCTGCGGACGGCCTTGGCCGCCACGGTGTCCTCGCGCTGCTCGGTGGTCAGGCCCGGCTCGGCGCCGGCCAGCGCGGCGGCGTAGTCGTCGGTCTGCAGCAGGTCGGGCACGAGCTGAGCCTCGTAGACCATGATCTCCGATGCGGCCGACTCCATGATGATGTAGTCCAGGTAGGCCTCGGACAGCACGTGCGTGTAGTGATCCCACCAGCCCCGCTGGCCGTCGCGGCCGGCGATCGCGAGCAGCGCGAGCTGCTCGCTGACCGGCACGCCGTACTCGGTCAGCAGCTCGCGTAGCTCCTTCGGCCTGATGCCGCGCTGGCCGGTTTCGATCCTGCTGATCTTCGACCGGTCGCACTCGAGCACCTGGGCGGCGTCCTCGAGTGCGTACCCGACGTTCTCCCGGTACCGGCGCAGCGCGGCGCCGACGAGGCGGCGCCGCGCGGGGGTTGCGTCTCCGGTCACGGTTCCTGCCTTTCCGCGGCTTGTGGCCGCATGAACGAGGTTTGTGACATAACGAGAGAAACGTAGCAGTTAATGTAGCCCTTATTCTGGCAGCGACACGCCGGGCGAAAAGTCCGCATCCGGGCAGCGAGGCGGGTCAGCCGCCGAGCCGGCGCAGCGCCGCCATGACGCGGTTCTCCGACACGGGCGCGAGGGTCCCGAGCGTCTGCGCGAACAGGCTGACCCGCAGTTCCTCCAGCATCCAGCGCACCTCGCGCACGTCCGGGTCGTCCCGGCGCGGGGCGGGCAGCTCGGCCAGCGCCTGCCGGTAGGCCCGCTCGGCGCGCTGCGCCACGGCCATGTTCGCGGCGTCGCGGGCGGGATTTTCCGGCAGCTTGTCCAGCCGCCAGCCGATTGCCCGCAGGTACCGGGTCAGCTGCGGCAGCCGCCGGTACCCGGTGGCGGCGGCGAACCCGGGGTAGATCAGCCCGGCAAGCTGAGCCCGCATATCCTCAAGCGCCGCGGCCACCAGGCCGCCAGCGGGCGAATCGAGCCGGGCCGCTATCGCGTGGGACAACCGAAGCGCGGCCTCGACCTGCGTCACCACCTCGGCGGTGACCTCGCGCAGGCGGGGGCGCACCGCGGCGGCCAGGCGCTCGAAGCCGTCACGGTCCCGGGCCGGCCCGCCCGCCTCGGCGATCAGGAAATCGGCGGCGCAGTCGACGCAGTCGGCGAACATGGCCGCCACGCCGCCGTGCGGGTTGTGGCTGAGCGCCAGCTTCGCGCCGGTGGACAGGCCGTCCGCGATGGACTTAACCGGCGAAGGCGTGCCGAGCAGGAGCAGCCGCCGCGTCCCCGCCCACATGGCAGAACGCGCGGCCGCCTCCGTCTCGAACAGCCGCACGTCCACGGTCTGGCCGGCGTCGAACAGCGCCGGGTAGGCGACCACGGTCCCCTCGCGGAACACCTCGGGGAGCGGGCCGAAGTCCCAGGACGTCAGGCCGGTGCGGGTGAGACCGCCGGCCGCCAGCGACAGCACAGCGCGCAGCCGCGGCCGCAGCCTGCGCTGCAGTTCGGCGACGTCCTTGCCCTCGGCCACGACCCGGTCCCCGTCGGTGACCCGGATCGTGATCCGCAGGTGCGGCAGCAGCTTGTCCAGATCCCAGGCATCCCGCGGCACGTCCACGCCGCGCAGCGAGCGCAGCTCGCGGGCGACCGCGTCGCGCAGGTCGCCGGACGGCGCGCCGAGGCGGGCCAGCACCTCGCGCGCCACGTCGGGTGCCGGCACCAGGTCGCGGCGCAGCGCCTTGGGCAGCGACCGGATCATCTCGGTGACGAGCTCGTGCCGCAGGCCGGGCACCTGCCAGGAGAACTCGGCCGCGTTCACCTGGTTGAGCCGGCTCAGCGGGATGTCCACGGTCACGCCGTCGGCCGCGGCGCCGGGGTCGAAGGCGTAGGACACCGGCAGCGACGGGCCGGGGGCGGACTGCGAGGTCCAGATCTCCGGGTAGGAATCGGGGCTCACCAGGGCCGCGTCGTCGCTGAGCAGATCGGCGGGCTTGAAGGTGAGCAGGCCCGGGTCCGCACGGCGTGCCTTCTTCCACCAGGTGTCGAAGTGCTGGGCGGAGATCGCCTCGGCCGGTATCCGCGCGTCGTAGAAGGCGAACAGCTCCTCCTCGCCGGCCACGAGACCGCGGCGGCGGACACGGTGCTCCAGTTCCTCGGCCTCGGCCAGCAGCCGCCGGTTCTCGGCGAAGAACCGGTGCGACGTCTGCCAGTCCCCCTCCACCAGGGCATGCCTGATGAACAGCTCGCGGGCCGCGACGGGGTCGATCCGGCCGTAGCCGACCTTGCGGTCGGTCACCAGCGGGACCCCGTACAGCGTGACCTTCTCAAGCGCGACCGCCGAGCCCCGCTTCTTCTCCCAGTGCGGCTCGCTGTAGGTCCGCCTGACCAGGTGCTGCGCGAGCGGCTCGACCCACTCTGGCTCGATCCGCGCCACCGTCCGCGCCCACAGCCTGGACGTCTCCACCAGCTCGGCGGCCACGATCCAGTCGGGTCCCTGGCGGGAAAGCGCGGACCCGGGAAAGATGGCGAACTTGGCGTTGCGCGCGCCCAGGTACTCCGCACGCGGCCGGCGTCCCTTCGAAGCCGAGCCCGCCGCCGCAGCCGGATCGGTTTTCATGCCGATCTGCGAGAGCAGTCCTGCAAGCAGGCAGACGTGCACCACCGTTCGTTCGGTAGAAGAGGAATTGACGGCCACCCCGACGTCGCCTGCCAGCCTTTGCAATTGCCCCTGGAGGTCCTGCCACTCGCGGACGCGCAGGTAGTTGAGGTACTCGGCCCGGCACATGCGGCGGAAGGCCGACGAGGACAGCTCGCGCTGGCGCTGCGCCAGGTAGTCCCAGAGGTTGAGGTAGGTGATGAAATCCGAGTCGGAGTCGAAGAACCTGCGGTGCTTGTCGTCGGCGGCCTGCTGGGCGTCCGCGGGCCGCTCGCGCGGGTCCTGGATCGACAGCGCCGACGCGATGATCAGCACCTCGCGGGCGCAGCCGTTCGTGTCGGAGGCGAGGATCATCCGGCCGATGCGCGGGTCCACCGGCAGCCTGGCCAGCTTGCGCCCGAGGCCGGTGATCCGGCCGCCGGAGAACGCGTTCAGCTCCTCGAGCACCCGCAGCCCGTCGGCGATGTTGCGCGCGTCGGGCGGGTCGATGAACGGGAACGCCGGGATGTCGCCCAGGCCGATCGCGGCCATCTGCAAGATGACCGAGGCCAGGTTGGTGCGCAGGATCTCCGGCTCGGTGAACTCGGGCCGGGACTCGAAGTCGGCCTGGGAGTACAGCCGGATGCAGATGCCGTCCGCGGTCCGGCCGCAGCGGCCCTTGCGCTGGTTGGCCGACGCCTGCGAGATCGGCTCGATGGGCAGCCGCTGCACCTTGGTCCCGCGGCTGTACCTGGAGATCCGCGCGGTGCCCGGGTCGATGACGTAGTGGATGCCAGGCACGGTGAGCGAGGTCTCCGCCACGTTGGTGGCGAGCACTACCCGCCGGGTGAAGCTGCCCGGCGGCCGCTGGAACACGCGGTGCTGCTCGGCCGCGGACAGCCGCGAGTACAGCGGCAGCACCTCGAGCCGGTCCCGGCCGGACAGCAGGTCGGCGGTGTCGCGGATCTCGCGCTCCCCGGACAGGAACACCAGGATGTCCCCGGGACCCTCGGCGGACAGCTCGTCGACCGCGTCGCCGATCGCCTGCCCCGCGTCGCCGTCGTCGCCCAGCGGCCGGTACCGGGTCTCCACCGGGTAGGTCCGGCCGGAGACCTCGACGATCGGGGCGTCGCCGAACGCGGCCGAGAACCGCTCCGGGTCGATCGTCGCCGAGGTGATGATGACCTTCAGGTCGGGGCGCGACGGCAGCAGCTGCCTGAGGTAGCCGAGGATGAAGTCGATGTTGAGGCTGCGCTCGTGCGCCTCGTCGATGATCAGCGTGTCGTACCGCCGCAGCTGCCTGTCGCGGGCAAGCTCGGCGAGCAGGATCCCGTCGGTCATCAGCTTGACCAGGCTGTCGCCCGCCGACACCTCGGTGAACCGCACCTGGTAGCCGACGGCCTCGCCGAGCGGGCTGCCCAGCTCCTCGGCGATCCGCTCGGCGACCGTCCGCGCCGCGAGCCGGCGCGGCTGGGTGTGCCCGATCTGGCCGTCCACGCCGCGGCCGAGCTCCAGGCAGATCTTGGGAATCTGGGTGGTCTTGCCTGAGCCCGTCTCGCCCGCGACGATGACCACCTGGTGATCGCGGATGGCCGCGGCGATCTCGTCCTTGCGCTGGCTGACCGGCAGCTCAGGCGGATACGAGATCGGCCGCATGGCCGCCCGGCGGGCAGCACGCGCCGCGACCCGCGCCTGCGCCCGCGCGTCGCGGCGCCGGGCGAGGCGAGGCGAAGACACCACGGAACTCGACTCCATACCGGCGGGAAGAATAAGTCAGAATGGCCCCCGCTACATAACAGATTTCCGGCCCCAAGCCTTCCGCCAAGACCGTAGAACCGGGTCGCCGTGCCGCCGAGGACGGCGTCCTGGCTGATCGCGGGGAGCTCGGCGAACAGCGCGGACAGCTCGGCAAAGACCTTGGCGTAGCCGCCGCCGAGCTCGGCGACCGGCCAGTCGCTGCCGAACATCAGCCGGCCCGGGCCGAACGCCCCGAACGCGAACTCCACCACCCGCCTGATGTCATCGGCGCTCCAGTCCGGGTCCGCCGGGTACAGGCCGGAGACCTTGGCGAACACCCGCGGGTTGGCCGCCGCCGCGGTGATCAGCGTCTGCCACTGCCCGAGATTCCCGTCAAGCCCGTCCAGCGGCGGATGCGACAGGTGGTCAAGGACCATGCGCAGCCGCGGGTACCGCTCGGACAGCACCGGCACGTGACCGAGGTGCCTGGGCAGCACGCAGATCACGTCGAACGGGATGTCCCGCTCCTGCAGCAGCGCGAGGCCGTCGCCCACCTCGGGGCGCAGCAGCCAGTCCGGGTCGGGCTGGTCGTGGATCAGCGTGCGGACGCCGGCGAAGCCCGGGCGCGCCGCGAGCAGGTCGAGGGCCGCGGCGGCATCGTCCGGGCGGTCCAGCGGCACCCAGGCCACCACCCCGGCGATCTCCTCGTGCGCGGCCGCGACCGCGAACATCGCCTCGGTGTCCGCGGCGGTGTCGTCGGCCTGGACAAGGACCGCCCGGTCCACGCCCGCGGCCGCGGCCCGCGCGGCGAAGTCGGCGAAGGCGTAGGTCCTGTTGATGGCGGCGTTGGCCGGGCGCCGCAGCCAGTCGTAGCCGCCCCGCCGTACGTCCCACAGGTGCAGGTGCGCGTCGATCACCATGGGTCCAGCCTGGCACGGGCGCGCCCGGCGCATGATTGGATGGGCGGCATGACCGTCGCGCTTGAGTTTCATCCCGCCCTGTCCCGGACGGACCTGCTGGCCGGTCCGGTCGCCGCCGCGCTGAGCCGGTGGGCCGGGGCCGATGAGACGGAGGTAGCCGCGATCGACCCGGCGCTCGCGGACACGGCGGCGTTCTGCGAGCACTACGGCATCTCGCTGGCCGAGTCGGCGAACTGCGTGGTGGTCGCGGCCAGGCGCGGCAGCGACACCACGTACGCGGCCTGCATGGTGGCCGCGACAACCCGGGCGGACGTCAACGGCCTGGTCCGCAGGCACCTGAACGCGCGGAAGGCCTCGTTCGCGCCGGTCGACGCGGTCACCGCCGCCACGGACATGGAGTACGGCGGGATCACGCCGGTCGGCCTGCCCGCGGCCTGGCCGGTCCTTGTCGACGAGGGCGTGGCGAAGACCGCCACGGTGATCATCGGCTCCGGCATCCGCGGCTCCAAGCTGCGGCTGCCCGGCCGCCTGCTCGCCGCGCTCCCTGAGGCCCAGGTCCTTCCCGGGCTGGGCGTCCAGGTAGCGCCGAGTTGACACTCAGCGATCCGGCCGGGCATCCTTGGGGTGGTTTCGTACCGGAGAGGTAGCCAGGGATTTTCCCGCTCCTGGTGGTTGTTTCCTCAGGTGTCACGCGGAAGTGTGGCCTGGCGCCCCCGTGCGTCGCGGACAGGAGGGAGGCACGCGATGGACTCTGATAGTCCGGGCCGAAGTCGGCCCTTCTCGCTGCTGTCCCATTCTGTTCAGGCACACGTCAGGTAGCCCATTCGCCGCTGAATTAGCCTCTGTACCTATCCCGCCCAGGCCCGGCGCCTG
>JASHTQ010000608.1 GCA_030040475.1 Streptosporangiaceae bacterium | reverse complement strand
CGACTGGCGTGTTGATATCGAGCAGCCGGATTCCCCGCGGCGCGGCCATGAGGCCCGACTGATCGGCGTTCAGCCAGCTGAACGCGATCACCCGGCTGCCGTCCGCCCAGGACGGCGGCCCGATCAGGTACGGGTAATTGCGGGTCGGTACGGTCCAGGTCCAGATGGCTCCGGTCGCCAGGTTGAGGACCTGGATGGTGGGGGCGACGTTCCCCGCGGAATCGCTCATCAGCGAGACCGCGAGCAGCTTGCCGTCAGGAGACAACGCGATGCCCTCCGTGGTCTCGTTGTCCATCGGAGCGGGTGCCAGCTCAGTCAGGTGGCCGGGCTTGCCGGCATCAGAGATAACGAACCGGAACAGGCGCAGGTCCAAGCCGGTTTTGGTTGGTGACTGGCCTCCTTGGACTCCGATAATGAAGCTGCGGTCATCGGCGGCGGCGGTGACGAAGGTACCGCCAGAGTCGGCCCACTCCACGGGGAGGGCCGACGGCACACGGACGGTACCGGTGACCTGCCCGCTGGCGGACGCGCGGACCACCGCCTGTATCCCGCGGCCGCCGGGGCCGGAGCTGGTCGTGACGTAGAAGCGCGGCATGCTGGCCGGCGCTGGGCCGGAGACGGCGGGCTTGTGGGCCGCGGGCTTGTGGGCCGCGGTCAGGCCCGCGACGAGCGCGCCCGCCGTGATGACGGCGATCACCGCAGCCGCGGCCGTGAACGGGAGCAGGCGCGGACGCCAACTGGACCTTGGGGTGGGGACCTGGAGCGGCCTGAGCAATTCGGACTGGACCTTCTGGGCCTCGTGCTGCAACTCCTCGCGGAGCAGGTTCTCGAGGTCAGGCATGCCTCACGCCTCCTTCGAGGAACGGGACGGGAGAATCCGGGCCAGCGCATCGAGGCCACGGGAGGCGGTCGAGCGGACGGCGCCTTCGCTGATGTGCAGTGTGGCCGCTGCGTCGGCCACGCTCATGTCCACGTAGTAGCGCAGGGCGAGTACCTCGCGCTGCCTGGCGGGCAGCCTGCGGAACGCCTCGATGAGCTCGCTGCGCTGCTCCAAACCGACGGCGGCGTCGGCGTCTTGATGACGGGACGCGGAGACCCGGGCCGCGTGCCTGCGGGCGACTGACCGCCGGCGCAGCACGGACCGGCTGCCGTTCAGCACGGCGGACCGCGCGTAGTCCAAAGCACTCGACTGCTTGCGCAGGGTCCGCCACCGCCGGTGAAGCTGCTCGAAGGCGTCCTGCACCACGTCTTCGGCGGTGGCCAGATCACCCACGATCAGCACGGCCAGCCGGACCAGTTCCAGGTGGTGCGCCCGGAACAACTCGGTCACGTACTCAGCAGGGTTGACCGCCATCTGGGCCGCCGGGTCATGGCCGACCCGCTCAGGCCAGGGTCCCGGGCTGCGGATGACATCCGACCGATCGGCTTCCATATCTGAGAGACGTTCAGATCACGCCTCACGCTGCGATGCTAGGTCACGAATCGATAACAGGCGGCTACGACATCGTGGGTCGATGATCGCAGGCGGTTCGCGCATCGGTTCGTTGCCGGATGACCTGCTGGCGTCGTCTGGCCCAGTACCGTGCTCCTCGGATCGACTGCTCCCGGTCCAAGCCTCGCGGAAATCGGCAACACCAGCCTGCCTGAACCAGATCTCCCAAATTCCTCCCAATAGGGCGACAGCTCCCATCCACCGTGAAGGATGAGAGCTGTCCAGTGAGCCTCTGACCTGGCCTTTTGGCTGGAGCCCCGTTACGGAATCGAACCGTAGACCTTCTCCTTACCATGGACGGCAATACCACCTCCCAGCCAGCAGCTACCTGACGGTAGATCTAATTCTAGCAGGTGTTTCTTGTCTTGGAGGGTCTGGAGGTGCCTGGGTGAGGCAGGCCGTCGTCACCACTTAATGTCCCCACTCCGGGGTATCCTGTCACCATGACGGCCCGGCGCCGGCACGGCGAAGACGGCATCTCCTTCGAACACCGCGGCCCCTGCCGCGACCCGCACCGCCACCGTGGCTGCCCGGGCCTGTGGCGCGGCGAATTCACCACCGGGTACACCGGCGACGGAAAGCGCACCCGCCGCAAAGTCAGCGGCACCACCAAAGCCGCCGTCATCGACAAGCTCCGCGACCTGCACCTCCAACTCGACAAGGGCGTCACCCCGAAGGCCGGCTACGCCCACTACACCGTCCGGCGGGCCGCGGAGGACTGGCTCGCCCACGGGCTGGACGGCCGCTCGGCCAAGACGGTCACGAAGAACCGGAACATGCTCGAGCCGATCCTGGCCGTGATCGGCGCCCGGAAACTCCGCGACCTGACCGCCGCCGACGTCCGGCAGGCACTGGCCGCGATGGCGGCCGGGTACTCCACCGCCGCGGTGAGCATGGGGCACCTCGCGCTCAAGCGCACCATCCGCCACGCCGAAGCCAACGACCTCATCAGCCGCAACGTCGCCGCCCTAACTGACACCCCCAAAGGCCAGCCCGGCCGTCCGTCCAAATCCCTCACCCTCGACCAGGCCCTAGCGGTCATCACCGCCGCCCGCACCCTGCCGGTGATGGAACTACGGCCCGGCCTCAAAGACGTCCGCCGACCGGCCGAGCTCATGCACGCCTACATCGTGCTCAGCCTGCTGGCCGGGATCCGCACCGAAGAAGCCCGCGCCCTGCGCTGGGCCCACGTCGACCTCGACGGCGACCCGGCAGCCAGCCCGCCCATCCCGCCGCACGTGGCCGTCTGGCGGTCCGTCCGCGCCCACGGCGACACCAAGACCGAACGATCACGCCGCACCCTCGGCCTGCCCGCAGCCGCCGTCCAGGCCCTGCGCGCCTGGTCCGGCAGCCAGGCCGACGAGCGGCTCGCGGCCGGGGACGACTGGCAGGACACCGGGCTGGTCTTCACCACCCACCACGGCGCCGCGCTGGACGCGGCCAACGTCCGGAAGATGTTCAAACGCGTCACCACCGCGGCAGGCACCGGAGACAGGTGGACACCGCGCGAACTGCGCACCTCCTTCGTCAGCCTGCTCAGCCACCACGGCGTCTCCATCGAGGAAATCGCCCGCCTTGTCGGGCACGCCTCCACCCGCACCACCGAAATCGTCTACCGCCGCGAACTACGCCCCGTCATCACCACCGGCGCCGAAATCATGGACCGGCTCTTCACAGGAAACTAGACCCGCGCCAGCCGGCGACCACCAGCCCGCACAAGCCAGCCGCCGATCCCTGGCCACCTGACCGGAATCCCTTCCCGGACAGCACGCCATGGCCATCCAGCCGAACCCGCGGGCATCACGCAACATGGCCATCCGGGGCTACCGCCAATTACCTCCCTGCCGATTCGGAGCGGATGGGAGATTATCTCGGTGCGCTCATGAAGGCGTCCAGGCCATCCGGTTGTGGCAACCTGGCGTGGCGGTCACGGTTATCCTGGCTCGCACGCTCGGGCTGTTAGGCTGGAGTCATGACAGTGACGCTGCACCTAGATGGCGCTGTCGCTGAGGCGCTGGCCGCTGAGGCAGCCCGCCGCGGCCAGACTGCAGATGAGCTGGCGGCGGATCTCCTGGCGGCGCAGCTGCCCGGCGCGGCGCGGCGCCGGCTGGCCTTCGCCGCCGTGGGTGCTTCGACTTCCGGGCGCGGCGCGGCCGAGGCTGATGAGATGCTGGCCGAGGGGTTCGGGCGCGATTAGGTGCTGATCGTCGATACCGGCCCGCTGGTCGCGACGGCCGACCGCGCCGATAAGGACCACGCGGCCTGCCGACAGTTGCTGGAGAGCGACGAGGGCCCCCTGGTCACCACTGCCATGGTCATCGCGGAGGCCGCCTACCTGATCGACCGGCAGCTCGGCGCGAAGGCGGAAGCCAGCCTGTACGCGTCCATCATCGACGGCCAGCTGGAGGTGGCCGATCTCGGCACAGCCGACTGGCAGCGGATCCAGGACCTGGTCAGCACCTACGCCGACCTGCGGCTCGGCGGGACAGACGCATCCGTGGTCGCCGTAGCCGAGCGGCACGGCGCGGTCAGGATCGCCACACTCAACCGGCGCCACTTCGCCGTCGTACGGCCACGTCATGCCGAGGCGTTCGAGTTGCTGCC
>JASHTQ010000607.1 GCA_030040475.1 Streptosporangiaceae bacterium | reverse complement strand
GCTCAAGGAGTTCTTCTTCGACCGCGTACTTGAAGAACCCGGCGATGGTGCACACCCGCCGGGTGACCGTGGCGCGGGCCCGGCCCCGGGCTTCCAGGTCGCGGGCGAAGCTTTCGATGTCGGCCCGGCGGACGGCGAACAGGTTCAGGGAGCGGGCCAGGCACCAGGTGGTGAACTGGCGCAGGTCCAGCGCGTACGCCTCGCGGGTCAGGCCGCGGTACCCCGCGAGGTATCCGGCGAGCGCGAGCCGTTCGGCGTCGGTAAAGACGGGCTGGATCGTGGCGAGAGCAGTAGATGGGGCGGCAGTGGACATCGGGCACCTCCCGGCCGGGCTGAGACCCGGGAGGCTGGGCCAGCTGCGGGTCCCAGCGATTGAACGGAACCTCACCGTAAGCCGTCCGGCGGCGTTACGCTATGCCACCACTCGGCGCGCGCCGGGAGTACGCCAAGCCTCCAGAAAATGCGCCGGATCGCCGAATCGGTAGAGCTTCGAGTCCCCTAGACGTTGATTGAGGCCCCGTGCAGATCGGCCAGTTCTGGCTCGGACTGACTGCTGCGCTAGACCGAAGTTACGGGGCCTGAAGATGCCGAGACCGCTGCTGGCCTGCGTTTTCGCGCGGTTTGTGGCGGCGGTTTCTGGCTACTTCTTCAGGGTGGTCGGGATGGGGGCTCCGATGAGGTCGAAGGCTTCCTTCTGCCGGCTGGTGGGGTCGGTCAGGACGGGGACGGCGGTGGCGGTGCCCGCGAAATGGAGCTCGTTGCGGGCCAGGGTTCCGAGGTGGGCGAGCAGGCCCTGGTAGCTGAGGTAGGCCCGTCCGTGCTCGTCGTGCTGCCGGCGGGCCTTGGCGGCGGCGGATGCCGAGCGCTGCGCGGGGGCGACCGGGCTGGCGGGGGCGGGGGGCTCCTCGTCGGTGTAGGTCAGCGGTGCCCAGGCCTGGCGCAGGTGCCAGGTGAGGTAGGCGGCGAGCATGCAGATCAGCACGTGCCCCCTGACGCGTTTTTCCAGCCGGTGGAAGACCGGGCGCAGGTCGAGGTCGTCGGCCTTGATGGTGCGGAAGTCGCGTTCCACGTACTTGAGGTTCTTGTAGGCCGTCACGGTTTCCGCGGGGCTGAGCCCGGCGGCGGGCAGCGGGGTGCGGATGACGTAGATCCCGTCGAGCCGGGCCTCGTCGTCGATCTGCGCCTGTTTCCGGGTGACGGCCAGGGTGGCGGCGGTGATGGTGACGTCGAAGTGCTTGGCCATCTTGTACTTGTTCAGCACCTCGCCGGTCTTCTTGCCGATCTCGGCGGCCCCGGACAGGCGCCCGGCGGCGACGCGGGCGATCAGGGGGGCGAGGGCTTTTTCAGTGGCCGTGAGGAGGTCCTCGCGCTTGCGGGCGCGCTCGCCGGCGAGGGCGGGGTTGCGGCAGGCGATCAGCCGCTCGCCGGGGAAATCGTCGCTGGTGATCTCGGCGAGGTCCTGCTCGTCGAACAGGGACAGCTGCAATGGCCCGTCGTCTGCCATCAGCCTGCGGATAGCCGGGGCGCGCAGCGCGGTGATCCACCCGTAGCTGCCGTCGAGCTCTTTCAGGGCCCGGATGCGGGCGGAGGTGATCATCCCGCGGTCGCCGACCATGACCATCTTCTTCAGGCCGAAAGTGTTCTTGACGACGTCGGCGATCTCGGTGAACGCGGCCGGGTCGCCGGCGTTCCCGTCCAGGACCCGGATCGCGACGGGCCGGCCTTCGGGGTCGGTGAGCAGCCCGTACTCGATCTGGACCTTGCCCTTCTTGCCGTCGCGGGAGTAGCCGCGGGCCCCCAGCGGGCAGTGCGAGCCCTCCAGCCACGAGGACGACAGGTCGAACAGGGCCATCCGCTGCGGGTTCGCATCCGGGCCCAGGTGGCGGCGGGCCAGCTTCTTCTCGATGGCCTCCTGCCGGCCCTGCAGCCAGTCCATCGCCGCGTAGGCCTCATCGGTCGCCGCATCCGCGATGCCGAGGTCGGCGCCGAGGGTGACGTCGCCCCACCAGGCCAGGGTGGACAGCTTCGAGCCCGGGCGCACCGCCCGGGAGATGACCAGGCCCAGGGCCAGGTCGCGGTCGCGGCCCGCCGGGCCGAGCAGGGCGGGCAGGCCGAGCCTGCGGGCCATCGCCCACGCGGCGGCGACATGGCCGTGCGGCACTGACCGCGCCACGGTGACCGCCGCCTGGCCCGCGGGGACGAGGGCCTCGCCCTTCAGGGCGGCCTCGACCGCATCGACGACGCTGCCGGGCATCTTCGACATGTTCGCGATCGTCTTGTGGCGGACCGTGCCGTCTTCGCGGTAGGTGTGGCGCAGCAGCCGCGACTCGTACTCCCGCTCGCGGCCCTGCCTGTCGGTGTGCGAGCTCTTGATCCTGGCCACGTGCATCGCGGTCGGCTGGTCCAGCATGCTCGAAGCCTAGCAGCTTACAAGCAGGAACCCCTGACGACACGCCGACATTTCCTGGCTACACCCAAAGTCAGTATGGAGGCTCGCGTGCCTGGTCAGGCACGAGATTCCTACTCGGAGAGCCCGTAACTTCGGCCTAATTAACGAGACCGCCGCGATCATGCGAGCGTCGGACGTCGCTGCCTCTGAGGACACCTTACGTACCCGTGGCATCTGCATCGGTAAGAAAGTCGAATATATATAGACCGTCCGGGCCGCCAGCGGCAATCCCTTTTGTGCCAAGCCAGGAGCATGCATAGATCGCGTTGTCAACACGCATGAGCGCACTGGGTTGACCACTGGCTGGGTCCCAGACCTGCAAGGTCCCGTCGATGCTGGCGGTTGCGAGCCAGCTTCTTCCTCCCGACATGATTGCCGTTGCTCTTATCCGGTTGTGATGGCCAGTAAGAATGAGACGAGTACGGCCTGTGTCCAGGTCCCAGATCCGGATGGTGCGATCAGCGCCGCCGGAGGCCAGCCAGCTGCCATTGGGAGCCGCCGCCAGGGCATAGACGGGACCTCTGTGACCATACAGGTTAGTTTGGGCTTGGCTTGCAACGAAATCCTGGGCATGCGCTGTATCCGAGATCCGCACAGCCCGGTCGCTGCCGGCAGCAGCGAGCCATCTGCCATCCGGGGCGGCCGCCAACGCATAGACTGAGCCGCGATTACTGCTCAGTACCCATGGTCTTCCAGAAGCCACATGCCATAGCAGGACCGTGCCACCGAGTTGGTCACCTCCGCCGGCGGCCACCCAGCTGCCATCTAGTGGGGTTGCTACTGCAAAAACTGGGCTGCCTAGCATGCCGATAACGGCCCGAGGCTTCCC
>JASHTQ010000606.1 GCA_030040475.1 Streptosporangiaceae bacterium | reverse complement strand
GAGATGTCGGCGCCGTAGACGTGCATGGAGATGGCGATGCTGGTGCCGGTGTTGCGGACGCGGTGGATGTCGCCGGGCGGGGCGAAGCCGCTGACGGTGCCGACGGCGTTCTCGTTGCGGCGCAGCAGGCGGAGGGCGCCCCCGTCGTCGGTCAGCGCGAAGATCTCCTCGTGCTCGTGTCCCTGCAGCACGCCGGTGACGCACCAGGCCACGTGGTCGTGGACGGGGGTCTGCTGGCCGGGGAGCCAGACCATGGCCGCGATCGAGAAGGAACCGTCGGGCTCGGCGTGCAGCAGGTGACTCTGGTAGCCGGCCTCGTCCCCGCACAGCAGGTGCGGGGGGAGGATGGCCGCCGGGTCGGGAAGCCGGCCGCGGAGGGTGCCGACGACGCGTTCGGCTGTCTGCTGCCAGTCCAGGCCGCGCCGGACCTCCGCTCTGACCGCCTCCACCAGGGCCTGCGGGCAGGTTCCTAGGACTTGGTCTGCGCTGGTCAGCGGCATGGCACCTCCTTGGGGGTTCCCAGGGTAGCGATCAGCCGCGTATTGGCACTAATGCCAATCGGAATAGTCACCTATAGCCGGCATCGATGCGTTCGAGCCCTCAGCACGAGCCGACGCCCTCCCACGCGGCAACGGTGTCGTTCGCCGTATAGGTCTCGTCGGCGGTGTCGAAGCCGAACGTCCTGTTGTTCACGTACCCGCAGGAACTTGTCTCCTCGACGTTATTCCAGCTGCCCAGGGTGAATTTGTACTGGAAGTTGGCTGTGGGTACGCCGGTAATCGTGAGAGTCCAGGTGTCCGTGCCCGTCTTGATCATCGGGTAATCGTAGGCCAGCCAGTCGTCGTAGGACCCGATGCCGGTGCCGAGCACGTTGTAGTTGCCCGACAGGTACACGGTGTCCCCGCTCGGCGTGTCCGACGGGACCGTCACGTCGATCACGGCGCCCGAGTCACCGCACGCGCCGGGACCCTCCCAGTTGGCCACGGTGTCGTTTTCTGTCCCGCCGTTGATGCTCATCGAGCGGTTACTCACGCTCCCGCAGTCGGCCGTCTCCTCCGCGTTGTTCCAGTTGCCGCCGAGATCGTACTTGTAGGACAGCGTGGTGTCGGCCGTCGCGTAGACGGTGGTCGTCCACTCATCGGAGTTGACGCGGGTCATCGCGATGCCGTTCGAGGCCCAGTCGGACGCCCCGTATCCCAGCGCCGACAGGTTCCCGTCCAGGTACACGGTGTCCGCCGACGCGTCGGTGTTCACCGGCACGGTCACGTTCACCGTCTCCTTCACGGTGCCGGTCACCGGGCAGCTGCTGCCCTGCAGGCAGTTGTAGACGACGCTGGGCGTGTCGGTGTCCTTGCCCGCGGAGATGTCGATGGCGAGCCTGACGTACTGCGCCATCGCCCACATCAGCGGCGTGGAGGAATTGTCCGGCTGGCCGAAGGTGAACCCGCCGGTCCCGGTCGACCCGCCCCAGACCTGCTCGGAGATCTGGTAGCCGGCGTTGGCCGCGCCCGCCATCGTCTGCAGCATGGACTGGGCGCCGGTCAGGTTTCCGTCGGCGACGTCGTATTCGCCGCGCTCGCCGGTCAGCACCGGCCACGGGTTGCCGACGCCGGCGCTGGTGTAGTCGCCGCCGGAGGACGTCTCGCCGTAGCCGTCGAAGCTGTACCTGTGCCAGATCGGCCCCTCGGGCGTGCTGACCTCGAGCTCGCTGTCCACCACCGAGATCGTGTCGGTGATGTCGGTGGCGGACGGCGACTTGACGCCGAGGCGGACAAGCTCGAGGAAGCTCGGGTCGACCACGGTGCGGTCGTCGTGGCTGCCGCCGCCGTTGGCGATGGTGATGTCGGTGCCCGCGTTCGGCTGGCCGTCCGGCGTGATCCGCAGCAGGTAGTCGCCGTTCCCGTAGGGTCCGGTCGTCGTGTACGTCAGGTTGTCGACCTCGGAGGCCCAGGCCTGGGCGGTCGACTGGTAGGTCTGCGCCGCGGCCGGATCGCTGTTGTCCTCCGCGATCGCCGCCGCGCAGATCAGCCCGGCGATCTCCGCGGCCATCGTGGCCGGGGAGTAGCCCGCGTTCTCCTCCCAGCGCTCCTCAAGCGTGTAGGGGCCGTTGGCGACCAGGTAGTTCGCCAGCTCCTGCACGTAGGTCCAGTCCGAGGACCCGGTCGCGCCCAGCTGCCAGGCCAGGATGATCGGGTCGGCCACCTCGTCCATCTGGATCGAGCCGAACACCGCGGTGCCGTTCAGCCAGGTGTTCTGCTTGACGGCGCCGTTGGACTCGACCTCGTAGCTGAAGATGTAGTTCAGCGCGGCGAGCGCGTCGGTCTTGTCGCCGGCCGCGAGCAGCGTCGTGGCCATCTCGTACTCATCCCGCGTCCAGACGGCGTGGTAGCCGTGCGCGCCCGACTGCCCGGCGCCGCTGTCCGCGCTGACGCTCGCGCCCCACGGCACGGTCGGCGCCGCGATGAACGCCCCGGCGTAGGTCTTGTCCTCGTCGGCCTTCACCTCCATCAGCGAGACGTAGTACTGCTCCTGCAGCGACGGGCTGCCGGTCACCGAGGCGGGCGCCGCGTTCAGCCCGCTCAGCCAGGACTGCCAGCCCGACTCGAACGAGCCCTCCAGCGAGCTGAACCCGGTGGCGAGCGACGCGGAGGCGTCCGAGATCGCCGCCGCCTCGGTGGTGTCGAAGGCGAGCGCGAGGGTGAACGTGGTCGAGCCGCTGGAGTTGACCGGGATCTCCGCCACCTGGTCGATGTGCCCCGCGGTGGAGGCCTGCGAGTAGGTCGAGGTCAGGCCGTAGCTCGAGGTGAGCATGGTCTCGCCGTCGCTCGAGGTGCCGACGTAGCCGTTGGTGGTCTGCGTGAACCCGGTCGAGGCGGTCAGCGCGCTGGCCACGGAGCCGTTCTCGGAGACCAGGTCGCCGCTGGCCGAGTCGGTGTCGCCGGTGTTGCCCATCCCGTCGTTGTCGAGCTGCGGGTGGTAGTCGACGTAGAGCTTGAGCGCGGTCGAGCTGGTGTTGTCGAAGGTGGTCTGCACCAGGATCACCGAACGCGACGGGTCGGCGATGTAGGTCTTGGTGATCGTGAAGTCGCCGTTGTCCGCGGTGTTGACCTGCTTCCAGACCAGCGAGCTGTTGTTCAGCAGCGAGATGGCGTGACTGGTGCCCGTGGTCTCGAGCTCGGTGAACGACGACCCGTTGGTCACCGCGTACTGCAGGCCGAACGTGTCGGGCGTGTCGGTCTCCGGGTAGAACGCGTTCTCCAGCTCGCCGTTCCCGATCGTGTACCAGACCTTCGAGCTGGAGCCGAGCGAGTCGGCGAAGCCGGTGACGCTCGGCTCGTCCCAGGTCGCGTCCGCCCCCGGCGCTCCGGGCGCCGAGCCCTGGGCGCTGGCCGGCGGCGCCGCCGCCGCGGCGAGCCCGCCGAGCAGGACCAGCGATCCGCCGAGTACGAGCATCCTGGAGTGCCTTCTCGACGCCTTCGTTGCCATCGCGCGCCTCCTCGCAGGCCCGGTGCGCACTCGCCGTGCACGAACCAGTTCTAACCGCAATGCGGCCTAACGCGCATCCCGCGCCATAAATATTCGGTGAAGGTTCGCGCCGGTGACGGTTCAGTCGGCGACGGTTGAGTAGGCGACCACGCCGCG
>JASHTQ010000605.1 GCA_030040475.1 Streptosporangiaceae bacterium | reverse complement strand
CCATCGCGGGCACGCCGATGTCGTAGACGGCCTGGACGAACGGCTCGGCCACGCCGCACACGACCTCGGCGAGGGCCGGCGCGAGCCGCGCTCGGGCGGCCTGCCGCATGACGGCGACCGCCTCGCCGGTGGCCGCGCCCGGCGGCAGCGACACCGCGCGGCGCACGCCGTCCCGGCCGGTCATCAGCTCATCCAGTGGCTCGCCCTCGGCGACGTTGACGTACCAGACGAAGTTGACCAGCCGGTCGCCCCGCGCCAGCTCGCCGCGGCGGCCGGGGATGGGATAGACGAGGATGTGGCTGGCCGGCATGACCTGGTAGGTGATCGCGTCGCCCAGCAGGCTTGCGGTGGCGGCGGGCAGGTCCCGCTCGGGCAGCGTGCCGCGCCAGGCGACGTAGCCGGAGTAGGACGGCAGCACGTCAGGCAGCAGCGCCGCCCGGGCGAGCGAGCTTACGCCGTCGGCGCAGACGAGCAGTTCGGCCTCGGCGGCGCAGCCGTCGGCCAGCGTGACGGTGACTTCGCCGGGATGCTGGCCGAACCCGGTGACCTCGCGGTCGAGCAGGTAGCGGTCGGGGCCGAACTCCTGCAGCAGCGAGGAGTAAATCGTGTTCCAGGACGAGAACAGGTACCTGTGCCGCTGCTCGTGCTCCAGGCTGCCGTCGGGGCGCAGGAACCTGATCCACCCGGTCGACGAGCACACGTCGGACTCGCTGCGGCCGGCGCGTTCTGTCAGGTATCGCAGGGTGGCCGGCAGCGCCGCGATGCCCGCGCCGCGGGCCTGCAGCGCGGCCGAGGACCGCTCGAAGACCCGTACCTCGCAGCCCGCGTCGCGGAGCACGAGCGCTGCGGTCAGGCCGCCGACCGAGCCGCCCATGACGACGACGCGGGGCATGCCGGGCACGGGGGTGGCCTGCGTGCGCTACGGCCTGCCGAACGTGGCGACCTTGACCACCTCGAGTTCGAACAGCACCCGGCGCTCGTCCATCGACGGGTCGCGCAGTGCGTAGGGCGGCTCCTGCCCGGTGTACTTCACCCAGATCCGGTCGAGCTGGTCGGTGACCCGCTGGCCCTCGGCCGGGTCGTCCTCGGGGATCTCCCGCCTGACCACGGTCTTCAGGCTGAGCCAGTGATAGGTGTTCGCCGGGTTCATCAGCAGGAAGGTGGCGTGCGGCGCCTTGCGCAGCCAGTGCACCTTCTTGCGGTGGGTCGCCAGATTGAGCAGCACGACCTCGCCCTCGTAATCGAACCAGACCGGGGTCAGGTTCGGCTGGCCGTCGGCGCCGGTCACCGCGACAATGGCGGTCACCGGCTCGTCGAGCAGCCGCTTGTAGATCGGGTCGAGGTCGGCCAGGCTCGCCACCGGCTCCCGCTCGCCGATCATGAACTGGCCGGGCTGGATACCGTCGGCGACGTCCCTGAACTTGGCCACGGTGATGGTCATCGTTGCTCCTTTACCTGGTTTATCTGGCTGGAAGGCTGTCCGCCCGGACGATGCCGGGCACGGACCTGCGCCCGGCCTGCCCCCGGGACAGGTCCATGATCGCCGGGTAGCAGGCCGGGTCGACGCTGGCGTCGATCACGGTGGGGCCCTCTCGCCGCAGCGCGTCGGCCAGCGCCGCGGCGAGGTCCCGCTCGGTGCGCACCGCGGCGCCCGCGGCGCCCATCGCGACCGCGGCGGCCGCGAAGTCGGTGCGGCGGTAGCGGACGGCTTCCTCGCCGCCCTGCCCGTTCGGCCGCTGCTTGATCCGGATCAGGCTGAGCGCGGCGTCGTTGAAGACGACCACGACGATCCGCAGGCCGAGCCGGGCCGCCGTCTCGACCTCGGCCAGCGTCATGCCGAGCCCGCCGTCGCCGGTGCAGGCCACCACCGGCACCTGCGGCGCGGCGAGGGCCGCGCCGATCGCGGCGGGCAGCGCGTAGCCCATCGTGGCCAGGCCGCTGGAGATCAGCAGCCGCCGCGGCTCGGCTACCTCCCACAGCGGCATGACGGCGAGCATGAGCGCGCCCGCGTCCACCGTGGCGATGCTCTCCGCCGGGGTGCCGGCCCGGACCGCCGCGGCCACCTGCTGGGGGGCCAGGCTTTCTGGTGCCGCGCTGGCTGCCGCCAGGAGCCGGCGCACGGCGTCCGCCTTGACCGCGCGTCCGGTGCCCGGCGGCCAGTCATGGGTTGCGCCGTTGGCGAGCACGTCCAGCGCCCGCTCCAGCGGCAGCCGCAGCGCGGTGGCGCCGGAGAAGTAGCCGCCGCTGGCCTCGGGGCCGCAGATGAGGATCGTGCGCGCTGTGTAGTCCCAGGCCGACGGGATCATCTCGGCCTCGTCCACGCCGAGCGCGACGATGAGGTCCGCCGCGTCAAGCAGCGGCCACTCCATCGTGCCCCCGGTGACGAGCCCGGCCGCGTCGGCGCCGTCGTCGGGCAGGATGCCGCGGGCCCGGTAGCTGTGCAGCGCCGGGATGCCGCGTCCGGCCAGGGCTTTTCGGATCGCGGCGGTGTGCGCGACCGCCCCGGTGCCGAGCAGCAGCACCGGCCGCCGCGCCCCCCGCAGCGCCTCGGCCAGCACGCCCGCCTCGGCCCCGTTATCGCCACCACCGCTGGTATGGTCGACCGTTGTCGACATCTGATATGGGCGGGGAATGGTGCCGGTGGCGCTGTCGTCGATGGTGGCGATGACCGGGCCGGCGGGCGCGCCGAGCGCCTGCCGGACGAGCCACTCGGCCGTCTGGGCGGCATTCGGTCCGCCGACGGTGGCGGCCGCCTTGGCCACCGACCGGCCCAGTGCGGCCTGGTCGATCCGCTGGTGGCTGATCCGGCCGCGGCCGGCGGCCGGGACGGTGTCCGCGATCACCACCACGGGCAGCCGGTCCAGCGCCGCATGCGCGATCCCGTTGACCGCGCTGGCCAGCCCGGGGCCACGGGTGACCAGGACGGAGCCCGGCGCGCCCGTCAGGTCGGCGTAGCTGGCGGCCATGATCGCCGCCGCCGTCTCGCCGTGAGCCAGGACGAAGCGCAGCCCCGCGGCCGCCGCGGCGCCGACGACGTCCAGGTTGGGGCCGCCGCCAGGGACCCCGAACATCAGCCGCGTCCCCGCCCCGGCGAGCGCGCCGACGAGCGCGTCGGCTGGCTGGATTCCCATGCGGGCTCCCTCTTTAGACGGCCATTGTGTGGTGCCCCTGATCGGCAGTCAAGATCCGTGGGGCCGGTGATACCGGGAGAAAATCACCCAGAGTAGTGAACCTGGCCGCTGGAGTGATCGTTCTGATGGGAAAGTGATCCGCCTGGGGCGTCGGACCTTCCTACCAGAGCCGAAGGAGACCGAAGTTATGAGCCGAGTACCGGGTACCAGGCTAGCGGCGCGCCTCAGGCGGCTGCCGGGCCGCTGGCTCGCCGTCGCGCTCATCGCCGCGGCGGCGCTCGCGCTGCTGGTGCCGGGCGTGAGCTACGCCACCGCGGGCCAGTCCGACGCGGCGGACACCGGCTGCCTGGGCGTGACCCCCGCGGCGTTCCCCGCGATGGGCTTCATCACCAACCCCGACCGCCACCAGGCCGGCCACCTGTGGTGGCGGCGCACCTCGGACGGTGGCGTGTGCATCGGGACCGTGGTGGAGTGGGTTCAGTACAACGCCCCGATGACCAAGACCTGGACGGTGACCGTCTACACCACGGCGCACCCGAACGGCCTGACGGTCAAGCGGCGCACGTTCGCGCTCAACCAGGGCTGGTACTTCTGGAGCTTCGGGGTACACCAGGTCTTCTCCGGGCTCACCTCGGTCTGCATCACCGCGTCGGATTCCTTCGGGGTGTCGTGCATCGACTTCGGCCCGGCGCAGGACTGAGGGCTCGGACCCGGGGCGCGCCGCGGGTCATAGGTGGTGCGCGGCCAGGTGCGCGCCGAGGACGTCGTAGCCGAAGTCGGCCGCCGGGTCGCGCCATACCGAATGGGCGTGGTTCGCCTTGCGCTGGGTGTTGTCGTACTCGATGAGCAGGCGCGGGCCCTGCAGCCGGTAGTAATGCGGCTGGCCGGCACCGGTCGGCCCGGCCCACGCGAAGTGCACGGCGTCCAGCCTGGCGTCATCCCCGTAGTCCGGCTGCGGCGACAGGCCGTCGGGGACCCGCCGAAGGTAGGCGCCGAGGATCGCGCGCAGCAGTTCCCGCTGCCCGGCGTCCAGCTCGCTGGCCGGCAGGCCCTTCGGCGCGCCGGTCAGCGCGAGCCGCCGGTAGTCGCCGTGACCGTACCCGGAGGCCCGTTCGTTGTCGGCGTCCGCGTCGGCGATCCGCTCGGCGAGCGGCGAATCGGTGAACGGCCGCCGCCACAGGTCCCTGAGGTAGATCATCTGGTCACCGTCGGCGAGCAGCGGCCTGTTGCCGCCGATGATGTCCGAAGGCGCGCGGTCGAGCAGGATCGCGCGGTCAGCCTGCCCGGCGTCCAGCGAGCGGACGAGCTCGCGGGCCGGGTCCTCGGCCCCGGCCAGCGGGCGCAGCGGCGGGGGACCCAGCAGCGGCGAGACCGCCGGGTCGGCGCCGAGGAAGCACGGGGTGGTCGAGCGCACCGCGCCGTCCACCACGAGGTTGTTCAGCGACACGTGGTGGCCGCCGAACCGCCAGCCCCATGGGGCCGCCCCGCCCGGCTCGCCGAACACCCGCAGGTAATACAGGCCGGGATCGCGGCCGCGTTCGCGGCCCCAGTCGACGGTCCAGCCCTCGACCTGGTCGAGCACGTTGTCGAGCCCGATGATGGTGGCGACGGTGACGTACCCGGCGACGGACAGGCCGGAGGCGACCAGCTTGTGGGCGAGCTGCTGCTGAGCCGGCCGTTGCGCGCCGAGCGGCAGGCCGCCGTGATCGGTGGGGGTGTAGAACCAGCGCCTGCGTTCGGCGTCGGACTCGGGGTCCGAGCACGGCGCGCCGCCGGTGGCCAGCGCGCGCTGGCCGGGGTCGAGCACGTCGAGCCACGCGACCGCCGCGGCGGCCATCCGCGCCGCGACCTCGCGGGCGGCTATCTCCCTGGCCGCTGCATCTCGGCCTGGGGTTGCTCCGGCGTCCACGCGGCCTCCCTTCCGGCGGTCCCGTCCCGGCGGCTCCCGTGCTCGCGGTTCCCGTCCTCGCGGTGAAAGCCGGCTAGACGTATCCCGTCCAGTCTCCACGGCAGGGCCACCGGGCCGCCAGCCCAGTGCAGCACCAGGGCGCGCGTCCCGAGGACGACGGCGACCACGGTGGCCGCGACAATGCCGTCGGCCCAGAAGTGGTTGCCTGTGCCCACGACGACGAAGACGGTGACGGCCGGGTGCAGCAGGATCAGCCAGCGCCACCGGCTGACGCCGCTGGTGATGACGGCCCAGGACACCAGCACCGCCCAGGCGACGTGCACCGACGGCATGGCAGACAACTGGTCGGCGCCCAGGCCGAGCGCGGCGTAGACGGACTGCCCGTACTTCGCGGCCAGGTCAACGAAGCCCAGTTGGTGCAGCATCCGCGGCGGCGCGACCGGGATGAAGGAGATGAGCAGGCAGATCGCGGTGCTGGCGGCCATCGCGTTGCGCATCGCCGGGTAGCGATCACGGTGCCAGGCGAACATCCAGATCAGCACCGCGATGAGCATCCCGAAGTGCATGGTCGCGTAGTAGATGTTCGCCGCCTGGGCCAGCAGCGGGTGCGGCAGCATCAGCCGCTGGACGTCCAGTTCGCTGGGCAGGTGCAGGGTGCGCTCGGTGTGCCAGATCCAGCGCGCGTGCGCGAGCGCCTGCGGCAGCCCGCCCGTCGCCAGGCTCCCCGCCAGCTGCCACAGCGCGTACAACGCGACGACCACGCCCGCCTCGCGGGAAAACGGGCCCACGTGCGCCGCAAAAGTCCGCGCCCGCCCCGCGCGCCCGCCGGCCCGGCCGTTCGGTGCACCGGTCGCCAGCCGGCCCGCGCGCCCGGCGGCGCCTGCGTGCACAAGCAGCACCCCTGCCAGGCCGAGCGCGGCGGCGAGAATGGCGGCCTGCTGCCAGGACAGCATGAGGTTCGGCATCGCGGCGCGCTATCCCGCTGTCATCCCGCGCCGCCGCCGGGGCGCCCGGCCCGTGTCCGCGCCGATCTCACCCTCTTCGCCCCCGAAGGTAAGGTCACCTCTGAGCGGCACGGAAGACTTCATCCGGCCACCGCTAGTACATTAGCAGCGCTAAGGGAAGCGAAGCGGATCGGGTCACCGGCGCGTGCCGGCCGGCCGTTCGCCCGGGGCTTGTGGCACACGCGCCCCTCAAGAAGGGGCTTGTGGGGCACGCGCCCCAGATAGGAACATCGCAGGCGCCGACTGGTGAAGATCGGCCGTCGGGCGGGATCAGGTCAGGGCCGCGGGCCGCGGCCGGGCCTCGCTAGCCGCCCGGGGCGCCGACGCCGGCCTTGCCCCGCACCACGTGGTTGACCAGCTCGCCGATCTGGTCGATGGCGATCCGGATCTCGTCGCCTGCCTGCAAGGTGAACGGGAGGTCGGGGACCAGGCAGGTGCCGGTGGACAGGACGACGCCGGCCGGGAACTCGTCCTCGCGGAACAGGTAGCCGGCCAGTTCCGGGATCCGCCGTCGCAGCCCGGAGGTGCTGGTACGGCCGGACCAGGCGACCGCGCCGTCGCGGCCGATGCTCATCTCGATGGCCAGGGCGTACGGGTCGGGCACCTCCCAGGCCGGGCGGATGGCGGGACCCACCGCGCAGCCGCCCAGGTAGATCTTGGCCTGCGGCAGGTACAGCGGGTTCTGCCCCTCGATCGACCGCGAGCTCATGTCGTTGCAGATCGTGTAGCCGACGACCTCGCCGGCGTAGTTCAGCACCGCGGCGAGTTCCGGCTCGGGCACGTCCACCTGCGAGTCGGCGCGCGCCGACACCCGGCCGCCGGGGCCGACCACCCGCCAGGCCGCCGACTTGAAGAACAGCTCGGGACGCTCGGCGTCGTACACCCGCTCGTAGACGTCGGCCTCGTGCTCGCTCTCCAGCACCCGCGCGTCGCGGGACCGCTCGTAGGTCACCCCCGCGGCCCACACCTCGGTCCGGCCGTCGACCGGCGCGAGCAGTTCGGCCGCGGCGAGCGGCACCGTGCCCGGCCCGGTGCCCAGGCATAGCTCGCGGATCCGCGCCACCGGCAGCGCGAGCAGGTCGGCCAGCGTCGCCGCCCCGCCCAGCGGCGCGATCGCGTCCGCGTCGAGCACGCCGGCCCACACCCCGCCGCCCCCGGCGCGAAACCTGACCAGCCGCACATGTCCTCCCGGGTCTCCCTGCCGAGGCTAAC
>JASHTQ010000604.1 GCA_030040475.1 Streptosporangiaceae bacterium | reverse complement strand
TGCCGCGGTTCGACGTGTTCGTGATGGACGGCGTGCGCGACATCGGCTGGACCGAGCTGCCGTGCAACTTCGTGCAGATCATGGAGAACGCGGTCGACCCGCACCACACCGAGTGGCTGCACGGCAGGTTCTTCGAGTTCATGGCGCGGCACCAGGGGTTCGGCGCGCCGGCGTCGTTCGGCAAGAAGCACGTCAAGGTCGGCTTCGACGAGTTCGAGTGGGGCATCATCAAGCGCCGGGTGGTCGAGGGCGCCAGCGAGGAGGACGACGACTGGAAGATCGGCCACCCGCTTGTGTTCCCCTACAACATGCGGGTCGGCGGCGCGAACATCGAGCAGATGCAGATCCGGGTCCCGGTCGACCGGACCACGACGAGGTTCATGCTGTACACCGTGCACGCGCCGGCCGGGGTCGAGTACCCGGACCAGCCGCAGGTGCCCGACTACCAGATCCCGGTCCACGACGCCAGCGGCCGGCACCGGGTCGACTACGTCGAGGGCCAGGACATGATGGCCTGGGTGACCCAGGGCGCGATCACCGACCGCACGGTCGAGCACCTCGGCCGCTCCGACATCGGCGTGACGATGCTGCGCCGGATGTTCAAGGAGCAGATGGGCCGGGTCGCCCGCGGCGAGGATCCGCTCGGCGTCTACCGTGACTACCGCGACCGGATCGATCTGCCGTGCGAGAAGAACAAGTTCGACTCCGGCGCGACGTTCGCGATCGACTTCATCGACCGCGCCTCCTCGAGGTTCAGCCCGCAAGCCGACGCCCTGAAGAAACTCCACATCAAGGCCCACGAGAACCGGAAGGCGGCGCAGAGCTGACCGTCAGCGCGCTCCCGGGCTCCTCGGGTCCGTCGCGGCCCTTGGGTCCCATGGGTCCCATGGGTCCCTTGGGTCCCTTGGGTCCCTTGGTCCCGGACACGCGGCGCGGGTGGTTCCCGGCGGACGCCGAGCGGCACCGCCGGGACGCGCCGCGGTACTGCCCGGCCTGCGCGGCCGCGCTGTCCCTCACCGACGGCGGCCAGGGCCTGGCCACCGAGTACTGGTCAGGCCCGGATCGCATCTTCGCCTGCTTCTGCGGAGCCTGCGGCTGGTCCGGCGACATAGTCCTGGCCGATCGCATCCTCGGCCACGAGGCCGCCGGCTGATGTCGCGGCGGCCATGACTTCGGGTCGGTCCGCGCACCTTAACGATGCCGGAGGCGTTCGGCCAGAACCTTGGCGAGCCCGGCCTTGACGGCCGGCTCGACATCGACAAGCCACTGGAAGTCCTCCCTGGTCAGTTTGAGAAGCTGACCGGGTTCCGCGCAGCTGACCGTGGCGGTGCGGGCATAGCCGTAGCCGCCTCCCCAGTCACGGGCGGCGAGCTCGCCGAAGTGGTCACCGGGGCCGAGAGCGCGGATCGGCCGGGCCTCGATGCTGACGTCGTAGCGGCCGGAAAGCACGAGATAGAACGACCGGTCGGCATCCCAGCGACGGATGATCTCCTGTCCGGCGGCCGCGTCCACCACGACACCGCGGGCGCGGACGGCGTCGATGGTTGACTCGGTCACGCCGGAGAGCAGGGGGACGGCGCTCAGCACGTCGCCGTCCGGGTCGGCGATGACATCGGCACGGGAATCGGCGTAGGCTCCGCCGCGTGACCCGGCCGGCTGGACAGGCGCGCCGGCGAAATGCTCGATGACCTGCCGCACGTGCTCTTCGGAGCTGGTCGGGTTCAGGACGCAGAGCCGGATGGCGTGCCGGCCGGCCAGCCGGGTCGTTGAGACCAGCGCCGCGCCGCTGCGTTCCAGGTCTTCGGCGAGGGCCGTGCCACGGCGCTCGGTTTCGGCCTCGTCGCAGCCGGGCCATTCACGGCGGAAACAGACGATCCCGAGCGTCGCGGGCGCCATGAGGGTGAGTTCGGCATGGCCGCGGATCAGCGCCTCCGCGAACTCCGCCAGCTCGAGGTTGCGCTGGATAGCGGCGCGGAAGGCGGCCAGGCCGAAGGTGTGCACGGTCACCCAGACCTTGAGCGCCCGGAAGCCACGGGACAGCTGCAGCCCCCGGTCGGCGAAGTTGACCTCGCCGGCGCCCTGCGTGGCGTCGCTGTCGAGATAGTCGGGGTGGATCGCGAACGTGCGCTCGAGACGGGCACCGTCGCGGACCAGCACGCAGCCGCACTCCATCGGCTGGTAGAGCCATTTGTGCGGATCCAGCGTCACCGAGTCGGCGCGGTGGATGCCGGCCAGCGCCGCTCGCCCTTTCTGGGTAAGCGCAGCGAAGCCGCCGTAGGCAGCATCGACATGCAGCCATAGACCCTCGGCGGCGCAGACATCGGCGAGGTCGGCGAGCGGATCGACGGCGCCGGTGTTCGTCGATCCGGCGCTGGCGCACAAGGCGAAGGGCACCCGGCCCGCGCCGCGATCCGCCCGGACGGCCGCGGTGACCGTATCCGGCAAAAGCCGCCAGCGATCGTCGGTCGGCAGCACCCGCACCTGCTGGGGCCGCAGGCCCATCGCCCGCGCGGTCCGGGCGAGGGACGAGTGAGCCTGATCCGACACGTATACGACGGTGTCCTCGGAAGGCCCTCCGGCGGCCTCGCGCGCGACGAGCAGCGCCGTGAGGTTGGCGGCCGAGCCGCCGCTCACGAGCACGCCGGCGGTGCCAGCGGGCATTCCGAGCCAGGTGCGGAACCAACCGGTGACCTCGAGCTCGACCTGAGCGGCGCCGGCCGACTCCATCCACGCCCCGCAGTACGGGTTGGCCGCGGCGGCCATGAGTTCGGCCAGCGCGGCAGGCCAGGTGGTGAAGCTCGGCACGAAGGCGAAGTATCCGGGGTGATCGGTCCGCGCCGCATACGGCAGCACGTCCGCGACCACCCGCGCCAGCACCGCGCCGTAGTCCCCTGCCTGTTCCGGTGGCGGGCCGCCGAGCCGGGCCCGCATCTGCGCCGCGCCCGCGCGGCGCAGCACCGGATCGGTCTCGGGGTCGGCCAGCCGGGCGACGAGCATGTCGACGGTGGCATAACCGGCGCGCCGCATCGCCTCGATGTCCATTGCCAGCGGGTGCTCCACATCCGTCTCCGTCTCACTCGGCCGGGCCGGCTTCCGGCATGCCAGGCGCGGCCCCGGTGGCCAGCCGTGCGTCGGCGATGCGATCCGCCTGCTGTCGGGTCGGCGCGTGCCCGAGCACCGCCGTCAGGAAAAGGCCCCGCTTGAGCTCATACACGGTCGCAGCGGAATGGGCGATCACGGTCGCGGTGCGCGGGATGGCGCGCAGCAGCGCGATCTCGCCCACTCCGTCGCCGCGTCCGCACCGGCGCAGGAAATGCCCATCCTGCAGGGCGTCCAGCTCACCCGCGGCTATCACGTAATAGGAATCTCCCGGGTCACCCTGCCGGATCAGGACCGCGCCGGCGGCCAGCTGCACCGGCTCCAGGGCCGCCGCCAAGCCCTCGATCGCGGGTGCGGGCAGTTCGGTGAACAGCGGCAGCGAGCGCAGCAGCGCGGTCTCCACGACAGGAACGGGCGTCTCGGCGTCAAGGCGGAACACGGCACGACCGCCGACCGCCGCCGCCAGCGGCAGCACGGCCGCCACCCCCAGCAGCGCGAGCCGACTGCCTCCCAGGTGCACCAGCAGCGGCACGAGCAACGCGCCCACCGCGTACCCGGCCATCATGAACCCCTCGAGCACCCCGAAGACCCGGCCGACCAGCTGGGCCGGGACCGACCGCTGCAAGAGGATGCGGACGGCGACTTCCAGCAGCAAACGGCTCGCCCCGGCCGCCACCAGCAGGACAACGGTCCCGGCCAGGCCGAGACCGGACGCAAGCGCCGCCAGCGTACCGCTGAACATCAGCGCCGCGGCCAGGATCGGCCCGCCCAGGCGGCGGCCGACAAGAAGCGCGCTCCCGGTGGCGGCCAGCACCGCTCCCGCGCCGAAGGCGAAGGAGAGGTAACCGGCCCACGCCTGCGGGCGGCCGAGCACGCTGATGGCCAGGATGACGACCAGCAGCTCAAGAGCACCCACCACGACCGCGTCCGCGGTCAGCAGGGCCAGCATGAGCCGGATCCGCGGCTGGCGAGCGGCTAGCCGCAGGCCCTCGCCCGCCCCCGCCAGCGCCGACAGTTCCGGCTGCCCGGCCGGCCCGAGCGCCGCCACCTTGAGCCCGGCGACCAGCAGTGCGGCCACGATGCCGAGGCAGGCGCACACCGCGAACACGCTGCCCACGCCGGCAAGCGAGATCAGCACCCCGGCCAGCAGTCCCGACGCCGCGATGCCGACGGCTTCCAGCCAGCCCGCGAGCACGTTGGCGGCCGTCAGCTGATCGGGGGTGGCGGCCACAGAAGGGATGAGCGAAGACTGCGCCGGGCGAGTCGTGGTCACCGCGGTCGCGGCCACCACGGCGCCCGCGTACGCCGCCAGCGGCGCACGCGCGACGACTGCCGCGGCCACTGCCGCCATCGCCGCCGCTTGCACCAGGTAGCCCCCGGCGAGCAGGACCACCGGTGATCGCCGGTCGGCCAGCGACGCCACCAGGGGCGCCACAACCGAGGCCGGCACCAGCTGCGCCACCGCCACCAGCCCGGCGGTGGCGGCGCCGCCGTGGTCGTAGGCGAAGACCAGCATGGCGATCCACACCGAGTACTCGGTGAGGATGAACAGGGCATAGGCCTGGAGCACGCGCAGCAGCGCCCGGTTGGCCGCCAGCGAACGGAAGACCTGCAGCCGATGACCACCGGAGCCGTTCCTCACCAGCGCACCCCAGACCGCCACTGGCGGCACCCGAGGTTGCCGCGCGCTCCGCAGTACCCAGACCGTGCCGCCCCCGCGAAAGGAGGAGACTCCCTGATTGCACCACTACGACGGTATTGGGGCAAGCCCGGTTCGCGACGACCGCGGTCTCGGTCGCGCTAGCGGTACCGGCCAAGACGTCGGACAACGCAGGCCGTCAGCGGGAGCGCGGTGCCAGGCGCGGCGAGTACCGGATCGTCTTGCGCATGGACGAGGAGCAGCGCGTAGTACGCGTGGTCCGCGTCGACCACCGATCCGACATCTACCGGCCAACATGACGGCAAGAAGCAGGGCGCAGGCTGGTTGCCCGCGCCCTGCTTATCGTGCTGGGCTTACCGTGCTGGGGCTTACCGTGCTGGCTTGCTGCCTAGCGGGTTGCCGCTAGTACCACCTCGGCACGATCTTGACCCAGGTGGAGGTGTAGCTGGTGTTACCGTTCCAGTACCAGTAGTACTGGCTGGAGCTGGCGGAACCGGTGACGTGCGCCCACTTCGCCGACTCGTATCCCTTGCCCCACAGCCAGTTGCTTGACCGCGCGGTGAAGGTGACGGTCAGCGTCTTGGTCTGGCCGCCGGCCAGGTTGCCGAGGTTCTCCGTGGCGGTGTTGCCGCTGATGCTGCAACCGCTCCAGTTGTACCAGCCGTAGCCCCAGCCGTGACCGCAGAAGTCGGCGGTCAGCTGCCCCGGCAGGTTGACCTCGCCGGTCACGTCCCGGTCGGTGCCGTAGCCGGTGTTGGTCACGGACAGCGTGCAGGTGCCCCGGCTGCCCGCGCGCACCGGCGAGGTGCAGCTCAGGCTCGTGGACAGGCGGCCGCCCTGGCCGTACCCGTAGCGCGAGACCGAGACGGTGAACGGGCCGGCTACCGCCGAATTCACGTTGTTGGATGCCACCACCGAGTAGGTGAAGGAGGTGATCCCCTGCGGGACCGTGCCCGACACCGCGCCGGTGTAGGAGTTGATCGACAGCCAGCCCGGCGCTCCGGAGAGCGAGTAGGTGGGCGCGGGGTTGCCGCTGGCGCGGAAGTCGTAGCTGTAGCTGGCGCCGCTGGTCGCGGACAACGACGGGGAGTCCGCCCGGAACGTGGGCGCGCTGGACGCGGGCCCGCCGTTGATCGTCACCGAGGCCGACCCGGCCGACGCGCCGAACCCATCAGCGGATCCGGCGTAGACGGCCTCCAGCTCGTACGTCCCGGCGGATAGCCCGCCGAGGTCGCAGCTGCCGCCGCTCGCCGAGGCCGAGACCTGGGCCAGCGTGATGGTGCAGGTCGCCGACCCGTCGGAGACGGTGACGCCGCCGTCGGGGGCGCTGCCGCCGCCCGCATTGACGGTCACCGGGACGGACAGTGTCGTCGTTCCGTTCAGCTGGAGCGACTGGGTCACGGACCCGATCGACGTCGACGTGTTCACCGCGGCGAGCGCCGTGCCGGGGGTCAGGAGCACTGCCCCCAGGCCTCCGACGAGCGCCGCGCTTGCCGCGAGGCTCGCCTTGTGGCGACTCACGGCTCTCATCACATTGTGCATAGACGAACCATTCCCCTCACCCATTTACCTAGAGGCTCAACACCGGCCAGCTCTACACATATGCGGCAAGATCGTATGAATCCGCTAGATACGCTCAGAGTTTGATGTGAGTCCGTTACGCGTGCACAGGGCGGGAACCACGGTTCGTTCTGCCGAAGTTGCTTGTGGCCTGGCTACGGCGGATGCTTGGTCGCCCAGCTCAGCCGTCGTGGGCCATGAACTAGGTCTTGAAGACGTGCCTGGCGGCCATGGCGGCCGGGTTCCAGGTGGTGGGCAGGGCGCCGGCGGCGGGCTGGGTGGCGGTGACCGGGCGGGCCTGGACGACGCAGACCGGCTCGCCGGCCCGGCGGTACTTGTCGAGGACCCATTCGACGTCGACCGGGTGGCCGTAGTGGCGCTCGACCGCCAGCACCGTGTCGAGCACGGCGGCGATCTGCTCGTCGTCCAGGACGCGTTGGTCGACCAGGCGGGCGGGCATGGCGGTCTCGACCACGCGGCCCGCCGCGTAGTCGAAGGAGGAGACCACCTTCTTCGCGGCCACCTGGTAGCGCAGCACGCGGCCGTCGGTCTTCCCGACCTCGATGTGGTCGGGCGTGACCAGGCCCTGGACGACCGCCTCGCCCCAGCCCCAGTTGGTCTCGATCACGACGCGATCCGTCTTGCCGGTGACCGGGTGCGCGGAGAAGGCGACGCCGGAGGCGCGGGCGTGGATCAGCTCGACGACGCCGACCGCCATCGGCATGTCCCGGTGGCGCAGGCCAGCGCGCAGCCGGTAGCCGACCGCACGCGGGCTGAACAGGCTGGCCCAGCAGTCCTTGACCGCGGTCAGGACCCGGTCCGGGCCGGACACGCCCAGGTAGGTCTCGAAGATGCCGGCGAAGCTTGCCGCGCCCGAGTCCTCGCCGATGGCCGAGCTGCGCACCGCGGTGGGCACGTTGATGTCGAAGCAGCGGGAGCTCAGCTCCTCGTACGCGTCGACGATCTGCCCGGCCAGGTCGGGGTCCATGGCCCGGCTCGCCAGTTCGGAGCGCACCGCCTGGGCCGCGGCCTCGACGTCGGCGGGCCTGGCGTCCGCGGCGAGCCCGCCGAGCCGCTCGTCGATGACCTCGTCCAGGCCGGACCGGTCGCAATGCCGCCGGTAGGCGTCGACGGTGACGGTGAACCCCTGCGGCAGGCTCACGCCCGCCGCCATCAGCTCGGTCAGCCGGCCCATCTTGGCGCCGCACGTCCCCACCGCCTGCTCGGCGGGGATCGCGTCCAGCCAGGCGAGGACCTCAGGCACGGCGGCTAGCCCCCCGCTCCCGCCTGCCGCAGCACGGTCACCCGGCCGGTGCCGCCGTCCACCTCCACCTCGTCGCCGTCGGAGATGACCTGGGTGGCCAGGCCGACCGCGGTCACCGTGGGCACGCCGTACTCGCGGCCGACGATCGCCGCGTGCGACAGCGTGCCGCCGCCGTCGCAGACGCAGGCGGCGATCTTCGCGAAGGCCGGGGTCCAGTTCGGCGAGGTGGACTCGCAGACCAGCACCTCGCCGGGGCTGAGCCGGTGCAGTTCGTCGGCGTTGTGCAGGACCCGGGCGATGCCGCGGCCGATGCCCTTGGAGGCCGGCACGCCGGTCAGCGTCTTGACCTCGCCGCCTTCGTGGGCCGCCTCGACGGCGCGCAGGAAGTGGCCGTTCAGGCCGAAGATCTCGATCAGGATCGGGTCGTTCACCGAATCGGGGATCGTGCCGACGACCTTGGGCAGCGTGGGGCGGCGCTGCAGCCAGTAGTCGAAGTACTGCTTGCGCTGCTCGACCAGGCTGGTGAACTCGCCGAACGACCTGCGGCCCGAGGAGACATCCATGATCTCCTCCCAGAACAGGTAGAGCGTGTCGTCCTGGTGGCTTGCCCCGACGCGTTCCGCTATGGCCTGGCACGCCCACCGCATCGGCAGCGAGATGCGCAGGTCGATGTAGTAGTTGTGGTCGTCCTGCCACCACGGGAAGTTCGCCGCCCGGCAGGAGGCCAGGCCGCCGTCGAAGAGCTTCTGCTCCTCCAGCGTGAG
>JASHTQ010000603.1 GCA_030040475.1 Streptosporangiaceae bacterium | reverse complement strand
CGCGACCCGCTCGGCCGCGGCTGCCGCGCGGAACGCGGTCAGGTCCGCCGGCATGCGCGCCACGGCGGTGGTGTCGGGACCGAGGAACAGCCGGTCGTCGGACGCGGCGTAGCCGAGGACGCCCGTCTCCGCGTTCACCGCGTCGGAGAGGACCTGGTTCGCCGAATTAATGAGGTTGTTGGCGGCCGTGGCCACATGGCGTTCCTGCCGCTCGCTCTGCAGCAGTACCAGGGTCGAGGAGGCCAGGCCGATCAGGGCGGCCAGCGGGACCGCGATCACGATCATGCCCTTGGCGCGCACGGATCTGTCGAGCCACCAGCGCCGCAGGCGGCCGCTGCGGGCGCCTGACGACGGCATTTCGTGCACCCTGCGCCATTTCACAGAGCCCCCCCGTGCTGAATCGCCTAACACTAATGGTTAGTAAGCGCTCACAGCATGTTACATCGAAGCTAAGGCACATGCTATCCTCAGCCGCCCAACCTGAAATGTTTTGACCACACCCGGCGGCAGGCCTGATAATGATTCGAATATAAATACTATTTAGCCCGGCGGCTAGCGATGGAAGGGCACCGCGTCCTCGCATCCCGCACCGAGCCCGACGTCGACCGGACCCTCCCGGCCCCGGGCGAGACCGAAGCTCAACGTGCGGACCACGTCAGGCCGCGGCCCGCGGAGCGCCGCCGCCTGCCCGTGCCATGCCGGCGGTTATTCCCGTGCTCGGTGGCGAACGATAGCCTTCGCTGCGGAGGGTGGTGGGCATGCAACCAGGGCAAGAACCTCGCTGGCGGCCGCTGAAACGACATGACAGTCATGTCGCCGAGCAGATGGTCGAGCGGGCGGCCGAACTCGCCAGGGATTCTCACGCACGGACCAGGCACGCCGCGGTGCTGATCAAGGACGGCAGCCTGCTGGCCTGGGGGACCAACGGAGTGCCGTTTCCCGGCGAGGATCACTGTTACTGCAAGTTCGGCGAAACCGGCCATCATGACATGTGCCGTACTCACGCGGAGCAGCGCGCTATCACGCTGGCACGAGATGGCGACGGCTGGCGCCTGCTGCCGGGATCCAAGCTCATCTACGTGCGGCTCGAGGCAGACGACTCGGTCCGCCTGCAGGAGCCGCACTTCTGCTCCCGCTGCAGCCGCCTGGCGCTGTCCCTCGGCGTGGCCGAGTGGATCTTCGCCCTGTCCGAGGGCCTCGTCGGCTACTCCTCGGCCGTCTACGACGAGATCGCCCAGCTCAGGTGGTAGCCGTCACCCTCTGCACCACGGAGGGCCGTGCGGCCACGGCGCCTGGATGGAGTATCGAGGCGATGGCCTCCACCCCGTCGACCAGCCGCGGTCCCGGCCGGACCACGATGGCATCGGCGTCGATCGCCCAGACCTCGATCCCCGGCAGCGCGCGGACAGCCGCCTGAGCCTGCTCGACCGCGCCGGCCAGATGGTAGCCGCAGGGCGCGACTATGGCCAGGTCCGGTTCGGCTGCGACGATGTCCGCCCAGGTCACCGGGACCGACCGCGCGCCGGGCCGGGCCGCGACCGGGCGCCCTCCCGCGGCGCTGACAAGGTCGGGGATCCAGTGCCCCGCGGCGAACGGCGGGTCCACCCACTCGATGACCGCCACCGCGGGGCGGGGCCGCCCGGCGACCGCGGCCGCGGTGCGGGCCAGCCGGGCGCGCAGCTCGCCGACCAGCCGCTCGGCGCGGCCGGGTACGCCGGTGCGCAGCCCGACTGCCAGGATCGATTCCAGCACGTCGGCCAGCGAGTACGGGTCGAGCGACAGCACGTCTGCCTGGCAGCCGAGGTAGCCGAGGGCCTGCTCGACGTGACCTGACGGCAGCGCGCACACCCGGCACAGGTCCTGGGTCAAGATCAGCTCGGGCCGCAGGTCGGCCAGCGCCTTCGCGTGCAGGGTGTACAGATCCGCGCCGGCCGCCATCTGCGCCCGGACGTAGGCATCGATCTCGCCAGGCGTCATCCCGCTGGTGTCCCGGCCACCCACCACGACCGCCTTGTCCGACCTGGCCTCCGGCGGCTCGTCGCACTCGAACGTGACCCCTACCAGGTCCTCGCCAAGCCCGAGAGCGTACACGATCTCGGTCGCCGAGGGCAGCAACGAGACCAGGCGCATCAGGCCAGGATAGGCCCTGGGTGCATGATTGGCAGGTGCCATTGTTCTCGTTCGAGGGCCTAGCGCCCGAAGTCAGCCCTGAGGCGTGGATCGCGCCCACCGCCACCCTGGTCGGTGACGTGCGCGTGGAGGCCGAGGCGTCGGTATGGTACGGGGCCGTGCTGCGGGCCGATTTCGGGCCGATATTCGTCCGGCGCGGGGCGAACGTCCAGGACGGGTCGGTCCTGCACGGAGGCGACAACCCGCCGACCGAGGTGGGGGAGGGCGCCACCATCGGCCACCTGTGCGTGGTGCACGGCGCGGTCATCGGCGCGGAGGCCCTGGTTGGCAACGGCGCCACCGTGCTCGACGGCGCGATCGTCGGCCGCCGCGCCCTGGTCGCCGCGGGCTGCACGGTCCCGCCCAGGATGGTCGTCCCCGACGGCATGCTGGCGGCCGGGGTCCCGGCGCGGATCATCGGGGAGCTCACCGGGGGGGCCAGGCAATGGGTCGAGACGAATCCAGCCATCTACCGCGACCTGGCCCGGCGCCACGCCGCCACGGCCCGGCCCGTCCCGGATCCCGGCAGCCCCTGACCGCTCAGACCGGGCCGGCCCGCTCCGCCGGACTCCGGATCGCCTCCCAGGCCCGTGCCCGCGAGGCCGGGCACCGGTGGCTATCCTGTGGTGGGGGCAGCGCGCGTCGGGCGGAGGGGCGCCATGGATGATCGCCAGAAGATGATGCGGGCCTCGGACGCCGACCGGCAAGAGGTCGTCGACCGGCTGCGCACCGCCCTGGACGAGGGCCGCCTGAAGATGGACGAGTACCTCGACCGCATGGGGCTCGCGTCCGAGGCGGTGACCTACGGCGACCTGGTCCCGCTGTCCGCGGACTTGCCGGAGAGCACGTCCGTGGCGCGCCGGGAGCCGGCCCCGGCGTCGGCCCTCCCACCCCAGCCGCCGCCAGCCGCCGTCGCGCGGCGCGGCTTGCCCACGCCGCTCAAGGTGCTGTGGACGATCTGGGGCGCGATCGTGGCGGTCAACGTGGTGGTCTGGGTCCTGGCCAGCGCCACGACAGCGCACCTGATCTATCCCTGGCCGGTCTGGGTCGCGGGCCCGTGGGGGGCGATCCTGCTCGTCGTAACGGTCGGCGTCACGCATATCAGGCGCGGCAATCCGCCGCATGGCAAGCAGCTACCTCCCGGCCAGCCCTGACCCGACATCCACCGCGATCGCGTCTACCCCGCGCGCCGCGAGCGCGGCCCGCACGTCGCCGCCAAGGAACCGGCTGGCGGCATCGCTCCCGCGCAGGGCCGCGTCCAGGTGGGCGAGCGTGAGCCCGCGGGTGAACTCGTGTGCCTGCCGGCCCGAGCACAGTTCGCTGATCGGCCGCATCGCGGCCGAGATCCACGCGGCCTCGCCGGGCATCGACATCGCCCGCAGCGCCTCGTGCTCGCCCTCGACGTCGTCGACAAAGTGCTGGTGGTCGGCGCGCCGCAACACGAACATCTGTTTCGGCGCGGGGGCGCGGCCGAACAGTTCCCGCACGCCGTCGAGCGGTACCGGCGTGTCGTCCTCCGCCGCCAGGTACAGCGCGGGCACCTCATCGGTCCACCCGAACGCCAGCGTCAGCGGCAAGATCCCGGGCCTCGGCCTGCCGCCCCCGCCAGGCGCGAGCGCCACCACGGCCCGCACCCGCGGGTCGACCTCCGGGACCGCGAGCACCGTCCAGCCGCCAAAGCTGTGCCCGGCTAGCGCCACCCGTTCCCGATCAAGCTCGATGCCCGTCGTCCCTGCCAGCAGGTGGTCAAGCAGGAAGCGCACATCGGGCACCCGGCTGTCGACGATGGCTGCGATCCGGTCGGCTCGTTGCGCGTCTGTCTCGCCGCCGCGGCCCGCCAGTTCCGGCGCGATCACCTCGCTGTGATCGCATGCGGCCACCACGTACCCGTGACTGGCCAGGTGCGTAGCAAGGAACGTCGCCTTACGCCGGTGCCCGAAACTGTGATGGGAGAAGATGACCAGCGGATGCGGCCCGCCGCGCGGCTCGGCCCCGCGGACCTCGCCGGCGGCACTGCCACCAGGCACGTCGGCCGGATACCAGATCTCGCACGGGAAGTCACGGCCGCGGACCCGATCCCGCGCCTCGATCGTGCGGACGCCAACCGCGACAGGCCCGGCCGCGAACGGATCATAGCCAGCGGTCATAGCACAAGCCTGCCCGCGGCCCGCGACCCGAGCCAGCGTTTTCGCTCCCGGCGTGGGACGGCGACCTCGACGCTCCGTCGCGGCGCGGCCCGGGTCCCGATATCAGCCGCCTGGTTCGCGCCTAGGCTGCTCCGCGGCGGCCCGGAGATTCGCCAGGTCCGCGCGGAGCAGCTCCCACGGGAAAACGGCGGGCTCGTCGTCGGCGTCGGGCAGCCGGGCAGGGTCGAAGATCACCGTCAGCCCCCAGTCAAGGAGCTCGGCGACGCTGCGCCGGAACGCCGGATGGCGCGCCAGCGCCGCATTAGGCCAGGGGACCGCGGTAATCGGCAGGCCGAGGCCGACCGCCTCGTTCAGCAGGCCAAGGGCCAGGGTGTCGCTGATGCCGTGAGCCAGCTTGTTGATCGTGTTGAAGGTGGCGGGCGCGATGACCATGGCGTCCGCGGGAGGCAGCACGTCGGGGTCGTCGGGATTCTTGTACTGCACCCGGACCGGATGGCCGGTCAGCGCGGCCAGCCCGGCGACATCGAGGAACTTGGCCCCGTCCGGAGTGGCGATCACGCATACGTCCCACCCCTCGCCCCGGGCGAAGCCGACGAATTCCGCGAGATCCCCGGCCGGCGGCCCGCCGCCGCTGATGACGTAAAGGACCGGTAGTTTCCGCGCTGCCGCCACGAGCGTGTCTCCCGTCAAGGACGCCCCGGCCCGCGCTTTCTCGCTACCGCCGGATGCTAACCAGCATCACACACTGATTCCCCACGCCCTGACCAGTGCCTCGCGGGTACACCTCGGCCTGTCATTGCCCGGCCCGGCATCGTCGTGCTTACGTCCCCAGGCCACACCGCGCCCGACCTCGTGCCGCAGCCGCGTCAGCTCGGCCTTCAGCGCGTCCAGTTCCGCACGGGGAATGCTGACCATCTCGGATGCTTCGACGCTCACGCCGCGGCTCCCCTCGGTTCGGCTCTTTCAGACCCGATTCCAGCCGGAATGGGTCTGGGAAGCAGCATCTTCGGTTACATTAAGAATGTAAGTCGCTACTCTTAGCAGCGCAAGACCCAACGTGTTCACCCGAACACGTATTGATAAGGATTCCCGGACTCTCCGACAACGAGGATTCCCGGCCTCTCTAGCCGCGCACCGCCCCGTTCACCAGATACCCCGTCAGCCTCAACCGCAACACCAACCAAGAATCCCTTGACCCTCATCGAATACAACATTCGCCCCGAATAAAAGCTCCGTCCTCACTAGTCAAAACCTGCAGGCTCAGAACGCCAATTTCGCAGAGGACTCGGGCCTGCGGAAGGAAGAGCGGGACTGTGGCGGCCACTCCGAAATAAGCCGAGTTTCCGCCATGTCGCGCTCGCGGCCCGCCGGCCAGGACACGATCCCCGCTCCGTCCCTGTCGGTGCCCGTCCCGCGGTCCGCCGGTGCCCGTCCGGCGCTCCGTCGGCCCTCCGCCCGGCTCCACGGTCCTGCCCCCGGCCCCGTCCCGACCGCCACATCCTTACATCGTGGCGGTTACAACCGCTACATCCTTACAACGTTGCGGCCGGGCCTGGTGACCGAGTGACCACAGGGGCTGCAGGGACGGCGGATGCGGCTGGATCGCCGCGAAAGGGCACCGGATCGCCTCCAAGACCCGCGACCCGCCGCAACCGCACGCTACTTTGGCCTTGGACCTCCATAACAACGGAAATCTGCAGACGTGGACAGGACCAAGCCGTCATGCCGGGACCCGGTGAGATGATCGCGGGCGGCATCGACACCCAGCGACTGAGGGGGAGCACCGATGACAGTCCAGCCAGGACACGAGCCTTCGGTCGGCCACGGACACGAGCCGGCCGTCCAGCCGAACGATCTCGGCCGGTTCTTCCTCGACCGGGCCAACGCGGGCGACGTCGAAGGGCTCGTCGCGCTCTACGAGCCCGGTGCGGTGCTGGCCGTCCCGCCCGGCGGCCTCGCCACCGGGCACGAGCAGATACGCGAGGTCTACGCCAGGCTCCTGGCCGACCGCCCGTCGTCCGGCTCCGCGGGCCAACCGCCTGCGATCCTCAACGGGGACCTCGCGCTCACTTCGACGCGCCTGCCTGGCGGCGGCGCCACGGTGGAGGTGGCCCGTCGCCAGGCCGACGGCACCCGACGGTGGGTGATCGATCAGCCGGCGCTGCTGGCCCGATCCGATCCTGCCCGATCCGACCCTGCCCGATCCGACCACGGAAACGGCAGCAGGTCGGGTTCGACCCAGCCGCCGCGGGCGGGCTCGGCAGCCAGGGTTGTCGAGCGGTAGTGCCGGCTGAGCAGGCGCTTGTCAAGCAGCGCCGGATTCCGCCCGGCGAAGACGTCGAAGTCCGCGCACTCCGGGTCGGCGGCGACGTGGTGCGCGACCAGTTCGACCCACGCCCGCGAGATCGTGTGGTGGTACTTCTGCGGAGCCCTCCCGTACCGAGCGATCTGCCGGATCCACCCGCAGGTCTTGCCCGTCGCCTCGGGCATCCCGTACCGCCGCACCGCAAGAAAGGCAAGGTTGACGTGCTGGCGATGCCGAAATTCCCCGGCCGGCCCGGTGATCGCCGCCAGGATCGCCGCCAGCTCCGCATCCGGTGCGCCGTGGTGACCGGTGCCGTCGTGGTGACCGCAGAAGCTATGAGACCCGCGCGGCGCTGCGGATCCGTGCGGGCCGGCCGGGGTATCGGCGGGGGGCATCAGCAGGCCTCCTGCAGCGCGGCGAGGACGGCGTGGAAGCCGGCGATCTGGGTGGCGGACAGGCCCGCCATCGCCTCGCGTTCCAGGTCCGCCACGGCGGCGAGTACCCGCGCGCCCATCGCCTGGCCCGCCTCGGTCAGCGGCAGGCGGAACGAGCGGCGGTCGGATGGATCGAGTTCCCTGTTCAGGTACCCGCGGTCGGCGAGCCGGTCTAGCACTCCGGTCAGGGTGCTAGCCCGGGTGCCGGTCTGCTCGCTCAGCTGGCGGACGTTGAGCACGCCGCCCGCCGCGAGGTTCGCCAGCGCGTTGATCTCGGCGGCGTTGAGGTTCTCCCCGGCCAGCGCGGCACCGAGCGCGTGCAGGGTGTGATGCGTGGTCCGCTGCAGTGCCAGCACCATCCACGGTAGTCCACTTTCGGATATCACGAGAATGGATTATACGACAATGAAGTAACATGCGCGCTATCGAGGCAACCCCCGACAGACCCGCAAACACGGTTGCGGCCAGGTACCGGGCAGCGGGGACAATGGCCGGATGGCTGACTCCTGGATGATCGACGAACTGGTGCACGCCGGGCCGGAACACCTCGACCCGGCCTTCGTCGCGGGCTTCGACCGCAAGCAGGGATACCCGGGGCCGGACGAGGACCTGGCCGTGTTCGAGGCGCACGG
>JASHTQ010000602.1 GCA_030040475.1 Streptosporangiaceae bacterium | reverse complement strand
CGTGCCCAACGCGCTGGACATCGCCCAGCTGGACCGGCCCAAGCTGGACGGTGCCCGGTTCCATCTCGGCCTGGTCGGCGTCGTGCCCGCGCGCAAGCGCCTCGACCTCGCCCTCGACGTGCTCGAGGAACTGCGCCGCGACGACGACAGGTACATGCTGTTCATCAAGTCGGGGATGCCGTGGGAGCACTGGTGGGTCTGGCAGAATCCGGCCGAGCGCGAGCACTACGCCCAGGCGCTGCGCAGGCTGCAGCGCTCTGCGCTGCTTCGCGGAGCGGTCGTGTTCGACGACGCCGGACCCGATGTCGCCGCCTGGCTGCGCCGCATCGGGTTCGTGCTGTCCACCAGCGACGACGAGAGCTTCCACATGGCACCCGCCGAGGGCATGGCGTCGCGAGCGGTGCCGGTGCTGCGGCACTGGCCCGGCGCGGAGACCATCTACGACATGCGCTGGATCCACCGCGGGCCGGCCGAGATGGCCGCGGCGATAGCGGCGCTCGGCGACGCCTCGGGCTGGCGCCTCGCGGGCGATGAGGCGCGCGAGTACGTCGAGGCGTTCGCGTTGCCCCGGGTGTGCGAGGCATGGCGCGGGCTGCTCACCGAGGACCTGGACCCGGCGGTGCAGGGACCGATGCTCGAGCTGCTTGGCTCGAGCTGACGGGGATGTACTTCACGCTCGCGGTCAGCGCGGCCAGCCGCGAGGCGTGCGCCGCGCTGACGGCCGAGGCGCTGGACGCCGATCCGCGGGCCATGCCGATCCCGGGTCCGGCGCGGGTGGCGTGGCGTTCGGCCGACGAGCGCCACGCGGTGGTGCACTGGGGTGGCGAGGCGGCTACCGGGCACGGCGCGGCTACCGGGCGCGATCCGGCCGCGCCGGCGGCGGCGGGCACGTCCGGCACGTCGCGGGCGGGGACCATCTGGGCCGAGGCAGCGGCGGTGCGGGCGCGCACCGGGCTGGCCCGGGTCGATCCGGTGTACCTGGCCGAGGTGCCCGGCGCCGTGGTGGTCTGCGACCGGGCGAGCTGGGCCGCCGCCGTCACCGGGCGGCTGGGCGACCATGACCCGGTCCTGATCGGGGCGTTCCTGAGCCTGGGCTACCCAGTCGGCGCCGTTACCCCGTTCCGACGGGTCCGGGCGCTGGGTCCGGCGCGGGAGGTCACGGCGGCCGGCGGCGGGCTCGTCGTGACGCCTGCCCGCGACGCCGGACGGGCCGCCGGGTCCGCGGGCGTCCCTGGCCGATCCGGGTCGGCCGACCTGGTCGCGGCGGCCCTGGTAGACGCGGTCAGGCCGCTGAGCGGGATCCCGGTCGAGCTTTCCCTGACCGGCGGGAAGGACAGCCGGCTGATCGCGGCGGCGCTGATGGCGGCCGGGGTGCCGTTCCGCGCGCGGACGCACGGCGCGGCCGACGATCCCGACGTCGTGGTCGCGGCCATGATCGCCGGAAAGCTCGGCGTCGAGCACGCCGTCACCGAGCCGAGGCCTCCTAGCAGCCATGACGAGGCGGAAGTGATCGGCAGGCTCCGCGCGACCGTGCTCGTGTCCGACGGGATGCTGTCCGCGTTCGAGAACGTCGGCAGGCCAGACCCTGCGGCGGTCACCGAACCGGTGCAGTCAGGCGGTCACGGCGGCGAGCTGCTGCGAGGCGGCTACGCGCAGGCCGCATGGCGATCCCGGTCCCCGGTGGGCGCCTGGAGGCCGGCAGCCGACGCCTGGACTGCCGCGGCCGGGGCCTGGAGCGCCGCGGCCGGGGCCGAGCTGTTCCGGCGCATGACCACGCGCCGCCTGGGGCTGCTGCACCCGGGCGCGGCGGGGGCGTACCTGGCCGGCCTGGCGCCGTACGCCGCGGCGTTGCGACACGGGTCGCTGCGCGCCCTGGACGACTTCTACCTGGAGAACCGGGCCGGCCGGTGGTCCGCGGCGGCTCGCCAGGGCTATCTGCTGCGGTCGCCGCTTGTCCAGCCGTTCTTCGACGACGGCGTGGTCGCGGCCGCACGGGCCGTACCACTGCGGGACCGGATCACCGACCGGCTGCCGCGCCAGGTGCTCGCGGCGCTCGGCCCCGAGCTGCTTGACCTGCCGCTCGCGGGCGGCGGGTGGAACGGCGAGCCACGGTCGCCCGGGGCCGGCCTGCCGCGACCCGTGAGCCCGGCCGACTGGCGGCGCGACGGCGGCGCGAAGATGGCCCGCTTCCTGCGCGAGTACACCATGGACCTCGGTGCCGCGGGCGGGCTGTTCGACGCCGTCCGGCGAAGGGCGGCCGAGCGGGTGCTGCGATCGCCGCTGGCCGACTCGCACGCGGCCTGGGCGCTGGCCACCCTCGCCGCGCTGGTGTCAGGAGACTGGCTCAACGCCCGCTCGCCGGGGAGCATCATGGCAGGATGGACAACTTGATCGCACTGGTCACCGGGGCCAACAAGGGCATCGGCAGGGAAATCGCGCGGCAACTCGCGGGCGCGGGCCTGACCGTTTACGTCGGCTCGCGCGACGCTGCCCGCGGACGGTGCGCCGTCGAGGAGATCGGCGGCGATGCCAGGCTGCTTGTCCTCGACGTGACCGACGCCGCGAGCATCGGCGACGCCGCGAGCCAGGTCGGCGCGCTGGACATCTTGGTCAACAACGCCGGCATCTCGGGTGACGCCAGC
>JASHTQ010000601.1 GCA_030040475.1 Streptosporangiaceae bacterium | reverse complement strand
CTTCCACAACGACAACGCCGTCGGCGTGCTTCGCGACATCCCTGGTCTGGTGGTCGCGGTCCCGGCCCGGGCCGAGGACGCCGCCCCCATGCTGCGGACCTGCCTGGCGGCCGCCCAGGTCGACGGCACCGTCAGCGTCTTCCTGGAGCCGATCGCCCTCTACCACACCCGCGATCTGCACGAGCCGGGCGACGGCGGCTGGCTGTCCCCGTACGCCGCCCCGCAGCACTGGGCCGAACGCCACGTTGCCATCGGCCAGGGCCGCCGTTACGGCGACGGGACCGATCTCACCCTCGTCACGTTCGGCAACGGCCTGCCCATGTCGCTGCGGGTGGCACGCGGCCTCGCCGCGCGGGGGACCGGGGTCCGGGTCTTCGACCTGCGCTGGCTGTCCCCGCTGCCCACGCAGCAGCTGCTCGCGGAGGCCGAGGCGACCGGGCGGGTGCTCGTCGTGGACGAGACGCGCCGCTCCGGCGGCGTGTCCGAGGGCGTCATCGCGGCCCTGGCCGACGCCGGATACCGCGGCGCCGTGGCCAGGATCACCTCGGCCGACAGCTTCGTCCCGCTCGGCGACGCGGCCGCCCACGTCCTGGTCTGCGAGGCCGACATCGAAGCCGCCGCCCTCCGCCTGCTGGCGTCGGGCTGACCCGCTGCTCCGCGGAGCCCGGCTGGCTCCGGCACGGCTCGCCATGATGAAGTAGGAGGCGGGGAATCTCGCGGAAGGTGCCCGACCATGACCGTGACCGGGACCGAGCTGTGATGGGCGTCTCACTGAGCGAGCACCGGCTGGGCAGCCTGCGCTGGATCGTGCTGACCGGCCCCGAGCTCGAGGCCTTCCGCGCGCTTGGCGAGCACGTCAGGCCCGAGCTGGCCGACCTGGCCGAGGCCTTTCCCGTGCTGCCCCGCCTGCGCCAGCACGTGGCGGGCCGGCCGGGAAGCGATCGCCTGACCGCGGTGCGGCGGGCCAGCGAAGAGCGCGCCGCCGAGGCGTGGGCCGAGCTGGCCGCCTTCGCCGAGGGCGCGGACCTACCCGTAGACGATCTGGCGCTGGTCAACTTCCGCGGCGACCTCGGCCTTGTCGAGGGCGGCATCGGCTGCAGCGACCTGGCCTGGTGCGGGAACCGGTCGGTCATCGCGCACAACGAGGACGGCAGCCCGGAAGACGTCGGCCGGTGCGCGCTGCTGACGCTCGTGCCCGACGGCCGCCCGCCGGTAACCGCCTTCTGGTACCCCGGCTTCCTTCCGGCCAACGCGTTCACCGTGACCGGCGACGGGCTGGTGTGGAGCATCGACCACCTGCCGGTCGCCGTCCCGGGCGACGGCGCGGGCCGTCACTTCGTGGGCCGCGGGCTGCAGCGATCGGCGCGCACCGTCGACCAGGTGGCCGACTACCTGGGCACGCACCCCTCGGCGGGCGGTTTCGCCTACACGATCGGGGACCGGACCGGACGCATCGTGAACGTCGAGGCCGTCGCCGGGCGCCACGCCTGCGTGGATGCCGGGTCCGGGCTGCTCTGGCACACCAACCACGGACGGTACGTCCCAGGCGCCGAGCCGTCCGACCGCGGCACGAGCGTGGCCCGCGGCCGGGCGCTGGATGCCCTTCTGCCACCCGTCGGCGATCCCGATCCGCCCTGGTTCCTGCGCATCCTCGCCGGCGCGCCGCTCCCGGACGGCGTTCGCGCCGATCCCGGCCCGGCGAGCCGGGCCACGACGCTCTGCACGCTCGTCGCCGACCTCACCGCGGGCCAGGCGGTGCTCAAGGTCCGCGGCGACCCGCCCGTCGCCATCCCCCTCGCCGGCCTGGCCGGGGGCGATCCGAGCGGCCAGCGCCTCCTCGCGGCCGCCCCGTAATCAACGCGAAATGATTGCCGCCGAACCCGCATGGCGTCGTCGTCCGTTATCCCACGTGACGGTTCCGTCACGTAATGCCGACCAGGGGACGGCCAAGGGCGACAAGGGAGAGACGATGGCCCATCGCGACCGTGAGCTGCTGCGCCCGGAGGAGGCGACCTCCTGGGAGGAGTTCCTCGCCCGCTGTACCGCCGAGCAGGCCCAGTGCCGTGCCGCTGGCACGTCGGGCAGCGCCTTGGGCGATACGGTGCTCGCCGCGCCGCTCGCCTTCGGCGCGTTCCTCTTCTGGGCGGGTGTCGCGGTGGAGCACGATGCGGGCAGGTGGTTCCTGCTCGTGGTCGCACTGTTCTTCACCTGGCTGTTCCTTCAGGCCCTCGGCCGGGCGGTTCGCGGCGGCCTCAGCGGATCACGGCGGAACACGGAACTGACCCGGCTGCGCAGGCAGTGGCAGGCCAGGGCCGAGCGCGGCGAGATCCCGCAATCCACCCCCGGCGGCCCGAAGATCTGGCGGGACGAGCGAGAGCAAACGAGCACCTCCTGACCGGCGGCCAGCGTGATTTCCCGCCAGGCCACCGCGCCAAAGTTCCGGCCGGCGCCGCCCCGGCGGGCGCCGGCCCGTTGGCCGCTTCCTGCAGCCCCCGCTAGGCAGCTTCGGTCCCGGGCTTGTCCGGGCCGCCTGAGCCCTCGCCGAGCGGCACCGGACGACGCTGGATGACGCCGAGGCTGTCATGCAGCGCCTGCCAGACCGCGCTGAGGCTGGCGCAGGCGGGCAGGTCACCGCGGATGGTGTCGGCTGGCTCGGCCTGGTCGCCCAGTGCCTCGAGCGCGGCGCGGCCAGCCGCGATGATCACCGGATCGGCCGCCTCGATCGTGAGCCGATCACCGGCCACGTGAATGACCATCTGCCGGCGGCCCGCCTCTTCGGGCTGTTCGTCGCTGGTCCCTGTGACATCCATGCCGCGCAGCGCCTCCCTGGCGTGGTCAAGGTCGACGCCAAGTGCCGCCAGGGCACGAGCCGCGGCGGAGTCAGCATCGGCAAGCGCGGCGAGCAGCAGGTGGTGTGAGCCGACCGGCCGCGGGCCCGCCAGCCTGGCGGCCTCGCTGAGCGTCGCGTCCGCGGCCGGCGTCGCGCTCAGCACCGTCTGCTCGGTCTGCGTGCCGGCCTCGCCGGCCGCTACGAACTCGGCCACGGCGCGGCGCCGCAGCCACCGCCTGCCCCGGCTGGTCTCGATGCCCAGCGTCGGCAGCACGTCAAGCACCGCCGTCCGGACGGCCGCCGGGTCAGCGTGCTGCCTGAGGATGGTGACTCCGACGCCGTCGTTCTCCCTGATCAGGCCGAGCAGGATGTGCTCGGTGCCGATGTAGTTGTGGTGCAGTTGCAGCGCCTCGCGAAGCGCGAGCTCGAGGATCTTCTTCGCCCGGGGCGTAAACGGGATGTGCCCGCTGACCGCCGCGTTCCCGGTCCCGACGATGCCCGTGACCTCCTGCCGGGTGCCCTCGACCGACATCCCGAAGCTCTCAAGGACGCGCGCCGCCACCCCGCCGGTCTCGGCGATGAGCCCGAGCAGGATGTGCTCGGTGCCGATGTAGTTGTGCTGCAGCCGCCGGGCCTCTTCCTGGGCCAGGACGACGGTGTGCCGTGCGTGGTTAGTGAATCGCTCAAACATGTCGATCAGCGTGCAGGATTGCTTCTAACCCTGTCAATACCATGCTATTAATAGGGTAGGCAACCAAATGGAGATGGTCGTGGACTGGGAAGACAGGCTCGACGAATGGGAACTCGAGCTCGAGCTGAGCGCCAGCCTCGAAGGATCCGACTGGGTGCCGCTGGAACGGGCGGCGGCGGAGACCGGCGTCTCCCGCGCCGCCCTGCGCAGCTGGTACCGGACCGGCCAGATCCCGTCCCGGCTCGTCGACGGCCCGCACGGCCCGCAGCGTCTGGTGCCCCTGGCCCCCGTGGCGGCCCGCGCCGAAGCCTCGCCTCGCCTGCGCCGTTCCGCCGAACGCCGCCTTGCCGATCAGGCCCAGCTTGAGATCCTCCGGCACCGCGTCGACCAGCTAGAGCTCCGCCTTGCCGCCCTGGAACGACGCCTGCCGCCCGACCAGGACCTGCACCTCACCTGAAGTCGCAACGCAGCAGCGTGTCGTAGACATCCACCGGGCATGCCTCGGGCCACCCCACGCAACCAGCCTAAGGTCCGCCGGCCAGCTCCTCGGCCAGGTCAATCCGCACGACGGCCGCCTGCAGATAGCGCAGCCGGGAACCGGCCGAGCGCTCTACCCGGATCCGCTCTTCGCTGAAGCTGTCGGTTGCTGCCGCCCGGGAGGCGGTCATCCGGCGATAGGCGCGGCGCTCGGCCGCGCCGAAGACCTCGGCAAGCACCCGCTCGTTACCCGCCGACCAGGTAGCTAGCTCGGCTTCGAGCAGCTCAAGATCCGCCGCCGCGGATGCCCGCCTGACGGCCCGGCGGAGCTGTTCGCCGGCCTTGATCTGGGCCTTGATCAGTGATGCCATATCGTGCCGCCGCGACCGGCCGTCATGCGCATTCATCGGGCATGAGCATACGGCGCTGGCCGACGGTCCCCGCCGCGCAATCCTGACCGGCCGCTCCGCATCTCGCCGTACTTTATTTGGCCGAACGAACGGTGGTTCGCGTCCCCCGTCGCCAGCGTGTGCCCGGGCGGTGCCTGCTATTGCCGGCGCAGCGCGGCCGCGTCCAGCAGTTCTCCCACGGTACGTCCCGGTTCGGCGCCGAATGCGGCGTGCTGACCCCCGCGCAGCCGGTGCAGCAGTTCCATCTTCACCTGAGCCTCCTGGCCCTGCGCGGCGAGCAGCAGAAGCCGGTCCTTCTCGCTGCCGGGGAGCTCCGCGATGCGGGCGGCCAGCTCGCCGGGATCGTCCCGGCCGGCCGGCAGCGACGGGCTGGCGTCTGCCGCCACCTTCAGCAGGTCGGCATCCACCCGCAGGAACTCTGCCAGCGCACGCTGCGGCGCGGTGAGCGATCCGAGCCCGGCGGGCACCGGCGGTTCCCGCCGGTCCTCGTCCTCATCGTCGAAGGCTTCCTCGTCGCGCTCCCACGTTCCGTAAGCCGACAGCCAGGCAAGATACAGCGGTCGCAGGTCTCCCGCGGCAAGCTCGGCCCGCACTCCGACGATGGCCGTGAGCGAATCGTCGGCGTCGGAGTCCCAGTCGCCTTCCTCGTCCTCGCTGACGATGTCGATGATCAGGTGCTCACCGGCCACCGACACGGTCACCTGATCATCGACGCGGTATTTGCCCGCGCTCGCCGGATCCAGAAGAGCGCGCGGCATCCGCAGCATGATGCGGTGCGTGCCCCAGTTGGCCAGGTACAGATGGGCGTCGTAGTACTGCCGCATCAGGTGACCCGGATCGCCGCGGAAGTCACCCCAGTGATACTCGTTCACGAAACTGGTGGCCGTGATCGTGGCGCTGCTGGAGAACTCGCGCACCTCGTCCTGCTCGGCCTCGGTCAGCGGCCGGTCCACCGCGAGGAACTCGTAGTACTGATACTCGCTCACAACGGGTCAACGTAGCGCACAAGGCACCGGCCATACGTCCTGTTTCCCGGACAGGAATCGCGTCGCTGGCAGTACTCGCGGTTCGGGCGCGGCGTACCAGGCATCGGCGAACCTTGCCGCCCTGGTGAAGCAGCAGCCCGGCTTCGTCCTGCACGTCGCGTATCCGACGTTCTTCAACGAGAACGTCAAGCCCAACGTGCCCGCCGAGATCCGGCAAGAGGTCATCGAACTCCACGCGGTCGTGCAGCCTCAGGAAGCCGTTTCCGCGCGGGTAACGACATCCGCTGCGCCCTGACCAGGGTCTACGCCGTCAACTCCCGCTTCGCCCGCGTCTTCGGCCGGCGTCACGAGCGTTCGCCGGTTTCTGGCCCCACTCCAGCGGCGCAGCCAGAGCAGGCCGAAAACGGGAAGGACGAGCGGCACGAAGCCGTAGCCGCTTCCGTAACTAGACCACACCGTGGCGTCGGGGAAGGTGGCCGGGTCGGCGAGGCTCCAGGTGCCGACCGCCAGCACGCCCGCGAGTTCGACTGAACAGGAGACAAGGGCGATCCGGCGTGCCGTCGGGCTGCCGTTGGCCAGGGTGACCGTGGCGAGGATGTAGACCACGCCGGCGAAGGCGGACAACAGGTAGGCGACCGGGGCATGGTGGAACTTCGTCGCGATCTGTACCCCGGCCCGCGCGGAAGCGGAGAGCGCGAAGAGCGCGTAGATGGCGACAAGCAGCCGGCCCGGGCCTGTCCTTGTCGAGCCCGGCTGCGATGCCGCGGGCTGAGCCGATGCGGTCGGCTCAGACATGGATGACCGGCCAGATCTGATGCAGCCGGACCATCAGCACAGCCGCGACGAGGCCGGCCGCCGCGACGACCGCCGGTCCCCACCGTGACCGCTCAAGCAGCCCCCAGAACGCCGCGGCCACCGGGACGATCGGCATCGCGATCAGGTATCCGATGAGCGTCGGCAGGGAGGCTGGGCGTCCGCCGCCGGCGAGCTTGGCCACGATGAGGCCGACCAGCACGAGCAGCAGGATTTCGAGGACGCCAAGGGCGGCGAGCAAGCTAACGCCCATTCGCTTGTTCCGGGCGGTCATCAGCAGCGCATACCCGGCAAGCGCGAGGCCGGCGACGATGATCGTCGTGGGCACGGCGCCGTTCACAGACGACATGTTACTACGATTCGTAGTAACTAGCGCCGCCCCCGCCGCGCGCCACCATCGGGCCGCTGGGTCCTGACGATCATCGCGGCCAGGATCGCGCGGCCGTACCAGCCTTTGGCCTGTGTGCTGGGCTGTGTTCTTTGTTCTTTTTCTCTCCAGCCCCGCGCGGGTCGTCATGGCCTGACAGCGCCCTGACGGCATCAGGGACCCTGCCCGTGGCAGCAGCGAGCGTTCGCGCCGAGAGCAACGCCGAGAGCAACAATGCATAAATACGGGCAGCATGTCTGCCTGGCCGATGGTGGCCGGGCTTGCCACGGGCGAAGGATTCTTCACGATGTCACCTCATGCCTCGGTCGGCGCCTGAAGCACCAGGGTTCGCGCAGGTAACCAGGCAACTGGCGGGTTCCCGTCTGCTCCGCCTTCTGGCGATACGCCATGCGTCTACCTGTCCAGTAACGGATAAACTGGACCTGGACGATTGATGGACGAAGAAGTCTTGCAGCCGCCTCATTTGCAGGGTGAAGGCAGATGGAGGAACCCAGACCAGTCCACCGGACAATAGTCGTCTTCGACGTTGAGGGCTTCGGAGACCTGCGACGCACGAACCGCGATCAGGTCACGGTTCGCGAGGGCCTCTACCGGATCGTCGCAGGCGCGTTCCTGCATGCCGGAATCCCTTGGGACGTAAGCGCCTGCCAGGATCGCGGGGACGGCATCTTTGTCCTGCTTAAGCCCGAAGTGCCGAAGAGCCTGCTCGTCGAATCACTGCCGACCGCATTGGTCGCAGAGCTTAGCGCGCACAACGCAGGTCATCGAAGGCAGGAACAGATCCGGCTGCGGATGGTACTGCACGCAGGCGAGGTCAACTACGACGAACACGGTGTCACCGCGGCTTCCGTCAACCTAGCATTCCGGCTTCTTGATGCCGAGCCGCTCAAGGCCGCACTCGCTGCCTCTCCTGGAGTCCTCGCGATCATTGTCTCGTCCTGGTTCTTCGAAGAGGTTGTAAGACATATCGCGACCGAAGACGCAGCCCGCTACCGCCACGTTGCCGTCACCGTAAAGGAGACCACCACCACGGGCTGGATCTGCCTGCCGGACCATCCTTTGCCGACCCGAGATGCAACTGCGGACGGTTCGCCCGACATTATCGGCTTCGGGACAGCCGGTACCGGGCCAGTCACGTCGGCGCGGCTACCGACGCGTGTGCCAGTCGCGATGGCGGCACTGCCCGCCGATGAAGGGTTTTTCGGCCGCCAAGATGAGCTATTCACCTTGTCGGCGCTGTTGGCGCCGAGCCCAGCTCAGATAGAGCCGATCCTAGTATCAACCATCGCTGGACTGGCGGGAGTAGGGAAGACCGCGCTATGCGTACGCGCGGCGCGTCACGCTGTCGCGGCTGGCTGGTTTCCTGGCGGTGTCCTCTTCGTGGATCTACAGGGCTACGATCCCGTCGGATACGTGGAACCCAGCGCGGCGGTAGAAGCGTTGCTGAGGGCACTGGGGGTGGCGGGCGAGCGCATACCTCCGAGTCTGGGCGAACGGCAGGCACTGTACCGCTCGGAATTGGCCGTCCTTGCAGAGCGTGGAGAGCGGACATTGGTCGTGGCAGACAACGCATCGAGCGTCGAGCAGGTACTTGCGCTGAGGCCAGGCAGTCCCATCCATCGCATGCTAGTGACAAGCCGGCACACTCTCCCGGTCCCGGGCGCGCGCCGCGTGGAGGTAGATGTCCTGTCCGGGGACGAATCGTTGGCCGTCGTGGCCCGAGCTCTCCGAATGGCTCGCCCCAGCGACGAGCGGATCATCGAGGAACCAGATGCCGCTACAGAACTGGTGAGGTTGTGCGGATGCCTGCCGCTGGCGTTGCGGATCGCCGCCGAACTCCTCGCGGACAAACCGGGCCAGACCATCCGTGAGCTGGTCGGAATCCTGGCCGAGGCCAATGAGCGGCTAGATGAACTCGCATACGGGGATTCGATAGGCGTCCGCCTGGCGTTTGACGCCTCATACCGAAATCTGTCCGACGATCAGGCTCGGGTGTTCAGGCGGATGGCGCTGCACCCTGGCCCACGGATGAGCGTGGCAGCGATAGCGGCGCTGGACAACACATCCGAGATCGCCGCGCGCCGCGTGGTTGACGCGTTGCGCCGTGCTCATCTCGTCCAGCCCGCCACGGCGCAAGGGAACTTTGGGTTCCATGATCTCTTGCGTCTCTACGCCGTGCGGTGCTGCGATGCCGAGGAAGAGCCAGCCGGGCGTCATGCCGCCATTAACCGACTGCTGGCTTATTACTGGGAAACGACCCGTGCGGCGGCTACGCACCTGGACCCGCACCTCGCGGCTGCGGATCGCTCAAGCCGTTTTGCCGGTCGCATGGAGGCGGTGGCTTGGCTGGAGAACGAGCTGCCGAATCTGGTTCCCATCGTGGGACTGGCAGCCGACACCGGACATGACACCTATGTACGCGATATTCCGCTGGCGCTGATATTCTTTTTTTACCTGCGTAGGCATCTTGATGAGTGGCTCAGTACAAGTGGGGCCGCGCTAGCAGCCGCCCGTCGTATCGGCGACTGTGGCGGCGAAGGGACAGCCCTGAGCAGTTTGGGCAACGCTTATTCCGAGATGCGGCAGTGGGATATCGCCCGGGACTTCCTCGAGCAAACGCTCACCGTCAGCAGAGCCGAACATGATCGATCCCGCGAGGCGAGAACGTTGAACAACCTGGGAAACGTCTATCACGCACTACGCGAATTCGAGAAGTCCCTGGCCTATTATCATCAGTCTCTTGCGATCTTCCAGGAGATTGGGGAGACCTACAGCGCGGGCCAGGCCTGGAACAACATCGGTTTTATATACGGCTGCATGGAGCGACATAACGACGCGATCGGCAGTTACGAACGCGCACTAGAGATCTTCAGCGAGATTGGGGAGATCCATGGCCAGGGCGCCGTTCTAACTAACCTTGGGACGCGCTACCGGGCCCTACGAAGATCCAAAGAGGCCATCGAGTGCCACCAGCACGCGTTGACTATATTCCGGCGGACAGGCGATCAGCTTCGCGAGGCCCGTGCTCTGATTAATCTCGGCGAAGCCCACCAGGGCATGCGGCACACGGACGAGGCGGTCGCCTGCTACAAGCAGGCGCTCGTCATATTCCTTGAGATTGACGATAAATATGGCGAGGGCACGGCACTCGTCAATCTTGCTAACGCCTACCGGGATTCACTCCGGACGGAGGAGGCTCTCGCCCACTACCAGCGTGCGCAGGCTGCATTCAATCACGCCAACGCCACTCATGACGCAGACCAGGTACGTGCTCAAATCGAGGAGCTGGTCAATGCCCCATCCCGCGGATCGGCAGGTTAACCCGGCCAGCTTGCCGAGCAATAGCCGGTTCTCGCGCCGTGGCGATGGCGATGGGTGCCTGCGTCGGTCATTGTCGGCATGACAGGACCGCGGTTATCTGATAGCCGGTTACGCAGGAGCGTCAACCGCGCCGCGGAGCCGATCTCGTTAAGGCCGCCCAGAGCCGTGAACCTCGCCCGGGCGGAACGCCGACCTTCGAGTTGCCTGCCGAATCCGGAGCCCTGGTGCCGTATCAAGCAATGGTTGCCTCGCCGGGCGCCGCGGCAGCCGTCCGGGTGATTCCCTTCGCCGCCTGATCCGGGCCTGTTGTCATGATCGTGGGTCGTTACTGCCCTTATCGGGGAGGTTTTGACCCACGATCTGGCCGGCGGCGGATGGCGGGGGCGGGTGAGGCAGGTGAGATGCGGCAGGTGCGATCCGCGGGGCGAACGTGTCCGGCCACGGCGGTAGGTTCGGCCAGTAGGTCACGATTGGTGAGTTCCGCCGTCTGTCGCTTGCCCGCCGCTCTCGGAACGTGGCTGGTCCTGCAGGTGCCGCCGGAACCAGGACAGGATAAGTTCCGCCCGGGTGACGCGGTGTTGCGGCGCCCCGGAGCGGGTCAACTCGT
>JASHTQ010000600.1 GCA_030040475.1 Streptosporangiaceae bacterium | reverse complement strand
GCCGACATGGCGAGTTCGGCCTCGAGGACGCGTGTCATGGCTCGGTCACGTCCAGGATTACCTTGCCGCGGGGGCCGAAGCTTTCGCGGAGGGTCTGGTAGGCGTGCTCGTATTCCTCCAGCGGGAAGCGGTGGGTGATCAGCGGGGCGAGGCGGACCTGGCCGGCCCGCAGCAGGGCGGTGACCTCGGCCCAGGCCGCGGAGGTGTAGCCGAAGCTGGCGCTGATCTGCAGGTCGTTGTTGACCGCGTCGTCGATGGGGAAGCCGGCCTTGACGCCGTTGCCGGCCAGGCCGATGAGCACCACCCGGCCGCCGCGGCGGGCCAGGCCAAGCGCGCGCTCCACCGCGCCCGCGGTGCCCGCCGCCTCGACCACGAGGTCGAAGGACGCGTCGGCGGCAGTTTCCCGCTCGAAACGGGTCGCGCCGAGTTCGGCGGCCAGGGCGGCCTGGGCCGGGCGCTGGCCGTAGACGACTAGCTCGGCGGGCGAGTACAGGGTCAGCAGGTGCGCGGCGACCAGCGCCAGCGTGCCGTCGCCGACGACCGCTACGCGCTCCCCCGGGCGCGGGCTGCCGCGGCCGATCGCGCGCCAGGCGACGGCGGCGGGCTCGGCGAGCGCCGCCTCGAGCAGGCTGACGTCATCGCCGAGCACGTGCACGGCCTGGGCGGGGACGAGGATCTGGTCCGCGGCGGCCCCGGCGCGGGTGAAGCCCAGCTCGTCGTAGACCACGCACAGGTTGGTGCGGCCCGCCACGCACTGCGCGCACACCCGGTCGGGGATGATGCCCTCGGCGATGATCGGCTGGCCGGGCTCGAGGCCGGTCACGCCCGGCCCGACGGCCTCGATGACGCCGGACCACTCGTGCCCGGGCACCAGCGGGTAGCGCACGTAGGCGGGATCGACGATGCCGGCCAGCAGCTCGAGGTCGGTCCCGCAGACCCCGACGTGCACCGGGCGGGCGACGACCTCGCCCGGGCCGGGCACGAGTTCGTCCACGCCGCGGAGGCTGACGGAGCCGGGCGAGTCGATGACCAGCGCCCGCCGGTCAGCCATTCGCCGCCGCCTCCGGGGCGGACAGGGCTGAGGGCGCGACCCAGCCGGAGGGGCGGGTGGCGAAGGGGAGGCCGCCCAGGGCGACGGTGATGTGGTCGGCGGCCTCGCGGATGGCCAGGCCCAGCTCGTCGGTCCGCCAGGTCGAGCGGTTCAGCTTGAGGCCGGTGCCGCTGATCGCGGCGGCGCACTGACCGGAGCGGTCGAAGACCGCCGCGCCCACGCAGAACACGCCCTCGGCATCCTCCTCGTCGTCGATCGTGTAGCCGCGGGCGGCGCTGAGCTCGAGGTCGCGCAGCAGGGCGCCGGCGTCGGTGATCGTGCGCTCGGTCCGGGCGGGCATGCCGGCCTCGACGGCGAGCGCCCTGGCGCGCTCGGGCGGCAGCGCGGACAGCAGCGCCTTGCCCGCGGACGTGCAGTGCGGGTACTCGCGCTTGCCCAGGTAGCTGGCGAACCGCACGGTCCCCGGCGCGTCGACCCGGGCGGTGACGACCGCGAACGGGCCGTCGGGCACGACCAGGCGGGTGGTCAGGCCGGTCGCGTCGGTGACCGACTGCATGATCGGCATCGCGATGCTGACCAGCGGAGACTGGGTCTCGGCCGCGTCGCCGAGCTTGGCGAGCACCATGCCGAGGCGGTACCTGCGGGTCAGCCGGGCGCCGGAGTCGGCGGCGAAGCCCCGGGCGACGAGCGTCTGCAGCAGGGCGAACGCGCTGCTCTTGGAGACCTTGATGCGCTCGGCGAGTTCGGTCAGCGTGACGCCGTCCGGGCCGGCCTCGGCCAGGAACTCCAGGGTGTCCAGGGCGCGCTCGACGCCGTGCAGGCGGTAACGCTGATCGCCCGGGAGTTCCGGTTCGGTCACGTCTGTCCTCTTTCTTTTGCGAAGTGTTCGGCATAGCGGAAATAGCTTGTCATCGCCCCGCTGTCCCGTCAACCGCTTGCCGGATCGCGCCCGAACACGACGGCGACCTCTCTGACCGGGAACATCTTGACAAATCAGGTTACGCTGCCGTGTCATGAGGTGTCACCGAAATTCGGGCCAGAAGAATATATTTCGGCTGAGCCAAAATACCACCGTTCGTTCGGCATAAAAAATAATCAGGGAAGGGGCGACGGCGGGATGACCTGGGTCGCGGACGTGCTCGACGGGCTTGGGGTCGGCGGCGGGGGCCGCGGCGCGGCCTTCCCCGACGGAGCCGCCTTCCGCATCGAGATCCCCAGCGTCGAGGGGCCGCGGGTGTTCGAGGCGGTGCTGCGCGCGGCCGAGGCCGAGGGCGTCACGGTCAACCGGATTTCCCAGGGCAGCGGGGCGATGATGCTGCGGGCGGCCGAACTTCGCGACATGGCCCAGGCCGGGCACGAGACGGGCGTCGAGGTGTGCCTGTTCGTCGGGCCCAGGGAGCGGTACGGCACCGGCGCGCACGCCAGGTCGGCCGACGGCCGGGCGCACGGCGACCAGGTGCGCGGCCTGCGCCAGCTCGGCTACGCGCTCGAGGACGTGCTGCGGGCGACCGAGGCGGGGATCCGCAGCTTCCTGGTCGCCGACCTCGGCCTGCTGCGCGCGGT
>JASHTQ010000072.1 GCA_030040475.1 Streptosporangiaceae bacterium | reverse complement strand
CCTTGCCGGCGCCGGGAGAACGCGCCGTCGCCGCGGCACCCGGCCGCAGACGTAGTCTGAGGGACCATGTCAGGCCATCAACTGCGGCTGTACAACTCGCTGGGCCGCCGGATCGAGGATTTCGTCCCGCTGGCCGACCCGGCCACCATGTACAGCTGCGGTCCCACCGTCTACGCGTACCCGCACCTGGGGAACATGCGCCCCTACGTGTTCGCGGACACGGTGCGGCGCGCGCTGCGGTGGAAGGGCATCGGCGTCCACCACGTCATCAACATCACCGACGTCGGGCACGCGGTCGCCGACACCGACACCGGCGAGGACAAGGTGGAGGCCGCGGCCGCCAGGGAACGGCGCTCGGTGCAGGAGATCGCCGAGTTCTATACCAGGGCGTTCTTCGACGACATCAAGGCGCTGAACGTGCTGCCCGCCGCCGAGTACCCGCGGGCCAGCGCCTACGTGCCGCAGATGATCGAGTTCGCCGAGGCGCTGCAGAAAAACGGCTTCACCTACCAGATCCCCTCGGGCCTGTACTTCGACACGGCCAAGGACCCGAACTACGGTGAGCTCGCCCAGATGGACACAGAAGGCCAGCTGGAGGCGGCCCGGGTCGAGCAGGTAGCGGGCCGCAGGCACAAGACCGACTTCGCGCTGTGGCGGGCCGAGGAGCCCGGCCGCCGCCGGGTCATGCGCTGGGATTCCCCGTGGGGCTGCGGCGCGCCGGGCTGGCACCTGGAGTGCTCGGTGATGAGCATCGCGCTGCTCGGCCGGCATTTCGACATCCACACCGGCGGCGTGGACCACCGCGAACTGCACCACGTCAACGAGATCGCGCAGAGCCAGGCCTACCTCGAAGACGGAAGGCCCTGGGTCCGGTTCTGGCTGCACAACGAGTTCTTGCAGCTCGGCGCGGCGAAGATGGCCAAGTCCGCGGGCGGTGCGCCGCGCCTGGCCGACCTGGTCCAGGCCGGGTACCACCCGATGGCGTTCCGCCTGTTCCTGCTCGGCGCCCACTATCGCAGCCAGCTCGACTTCACCATCGCCGCGATGGACGCCGCCCAGGCCACCCTGCGCAGGCTGCTGGCCAGGGTCCAGCCGCTGCGCCCGCTGCCGCAGATCGACACGCTCGCGGCCGCGACCCAAGCCGCAGCCGACGATGAGGCGGCGGCCAGTGCCATTGACCAGATCGACGCCGCGATCTCGGCCGACCTGAACACCCCGAGGATCCTCGCCGTCCTGCAGGACGCCCTGCGCGACCCCGCGATGACCCCGGACGGCCAGCGGGCCGTGATCGCCGCCGCCGACGCGCTGCTCGGCCTGAGCCTGGCCACCCTGGACCCCGGCGAGCTGGACCAGGGCCGCGCCAAGGAGGACCTGACCCCGGCCGAGCACAACGACATCGAGCAGCTGATCGCCGACCGCACCCAGGCCCGCAAGGAACGGGACTGGCCCCGCGCCGACCGGATCCGCGCCGAACTAGACGCCCTCGGCGTCCAGGTAACGGACACCCCGGAAGGCCCCACCTGGCACCTGCGCTAGCCCTGCACCAGCCGCCACAAAAACAATTTTTATACCGAACGAGCCGTGGTGCTTCCCCGGCTTCCGCCCTCCGGCCCGGGTGGTTACTCGGTAAACCCTCAGCACGCACGCGCGATGATCTCCCGGCACAGCAAAAAGCCGGTCCCGGACGGCTGACCGCCCGGGACCGGCAGGTGATGCACTAGCCGCATCGCGTCATTACGCGGAGCCGCGCAGCAGGTTGATGAGGATATCCGCGTCGGGAGTGCCCAGGCCAGAGGCCGCATCCCAGCCGCGATGGGCAGCGTAACCCGGAACGCCCGCGACATCCCACATGTTGTTCCCGACCGTGATGTCGTGGAACGCGGAGGCGTAGAACGGGCTGTTCGCGATCGAGTACAGCGTCGGGTTCAAGAAGCCGAGCCGGTGGCCGGCCGCCTGGTCGGCGAGCGCGGTGAGCGCGGCCCACTGCGGCGAGCCGGCGCTGGTGCCGCCGAAGATGAAGAAGGCCGGCACGCCGCCGTTGAGCGCGCTGGCGGCAACGAGCACGCCGTTGTAGACGTCGGCGCTGTAGGAGACGTCAGGCACGCCGCGGCCGGAGCTGCCGGTGCCCGTCTGGTAGGACGGCCTCGCGAAGACGCTGCTGAAGCCGCCGCCGCCGGCCCCGAAGTCGGGGGTCTGGCCGGAGTTGTTCCAGACCGTCTCGCTCTCGTAGGCGCCGGTGACGTAGTTCGCGTTCAGGTGCGTGCCGCCGACCGAGGTGACCAGCGGGTCGGAGGCAGGCATGTTCACGCCCTCGACGTACGCGGTGCCGGCGCAGTTGACCGTGGCCGAGCCCTGGTCACCCGCGGAGGCGAAGACGCTCATGTTCTCGGCCTCGGCCGCCTGGAAGGCTGCGACCGTCGGCCCGAAGACGGAGGTCTCGGCCTGGACGCAGGCCTCGTTCTCGCCGAAGCTCTGGGACAGCACAGAACCGAGGTTGTTGTTGATCGTGTACTGCTGCGCGGCGAGGATGTCCGGGTCGTTGTCGCTCTTCGCGATCACCAGGTCGATGGTCGCGCCCGGGGCGATGGCGTGCGCGTACTGGGTGTCGAGCGCGATCTCCCCGGCCCAGTCCTGTTCGTCAGCGTTGCCGTTGTACACCGGGCAGGCGCCCGTGCTCGTCGCGTTCTTCACGCAGATGATGTTGAGGTGAGCCGCAGGCAGCCCGAACGTCGAGTCGAACAGCGCTAGGTCGCTGGCGATGTACGGGTCGCCGAAGGCATCGATGATCGCGATCGTCTGGCCCGCGCCGGTCAGGTTCTTGGGCACCTGGTAGGCGTTCCGGATCTGGGACGGCCCGTAGCAGGGCACCGGGTTCGACGCCGACTCCGGAGCCTGACAGGAGAACAGCCCCGCGGCGTTCGCCTTGACGGCCTCCACGTAGCGCGCCGGTGTGCCGTCAATGCCCTTGCTCAGGCCGCTGGCGTCCGCGGGAATCGCCCGCGCGACGGCCGCGACCGCGGTCGAGCCTGCCGTGACGCCCGCAAGCGGCACCGCCGCCGCCCCCGACGCCAACGTCGTTAGGCCGAACACGGCCGCCAAATAACGACTTGGTTTACGCATCCCCACTCCAAACTTCTCTTCCTGGACGATTCGTATCTTTTCCGGGACGATTTCCAACTGAATCCTGTAGTGCAACTAACCGCGGGCGCACCCGTCAGGAGAGGCGATCGTACTGAAAATCGCCACACACCTGCGGCTTCAACACGACTTCGGATGCACAGTTGTGATATTTCCGCCCGCCGTGACTCGCTGACCAGCGAACTGGCCAGCGAACGCGAAGCGCTCTGCGTCGGGCGGTTATCCGATAGCAACCAAACGATCTGGCCAAGTCGCCTGGTCGCAGGCGGTCGAACCGGCATAATCGAGGCACTCGCGGCTACCGCAACTAACCGTGAGGATCGCGATCTCTTAGGACGGTGCACAGGACATGATCCGAACCAGAAAGGCCCGGTGGTCGGCCGGGATAGTGCTGGCGAGCGCGGCGCTGATAACGCCCTTCGCCGCTCTCTCCGGCCCGGCAGCCGCGGCGCCATTGGCGACAGCAGGCTTCTCCGAGCTGGCCGGCAGCGTGAACCCCACCACGGACATCATCACCGGCGGTTACAACAGCCCAGCGATGCAGGTCGAGGTGGCCCTCACGCCCCGCAACGACGCCTCGCTGAACAAGCTGCTGGACGAGCTGTACACGAAGGGCAGCCCGCAGTACCACAAGTGGCTGGCCGACGGCGTGTTCAACGCACGCTACGCGCCTACCGCGGCGACCCAGGACGCGGTCGCGAACTACCTGACCGCGGCCGGCCTGACCGTCGAGTCGTCCGGCTCGCCGTTCCTGATCCGCGCCGAGGGCTCAAGCGCGCTGATCTCCAGCGCCTTCAAGACCACGCTGAGCACCTACAAGGACTCGCACGGCGCGACGTACTTCGCGAACTCCACTCCGGTCTGGCTGCCGACCTCGATAGCCGGCTCGTCGTTCGGCGTGGTCGGGCTGACCAACACGGTCAGGGAGCACCAGATGCTGGCCAAGCCCACCGGGGGCCGCGTCAACGAGACGAGGACCCCGCTCGACACCAAGAAGATCAGTGCTATCGGCGGGAACAGCAGCTGCGAGACCACCTACCCGACCGCGGCGCAGTTCTTCAGCGGCTCGTTCCCGTTCGGTTACGGCGGCGGACCCGGCTGCAGCGGCCTGACGCCGTCGCAGACCAACTCCATCTACGGCGCCCCGAGCGTCGGCCCGCGGGGCAAGGGCGCGGGCGTCTCGCTCGGCCTGTTCGAGCTCTCGCTGTACCAGGAGTCCGACATCGACACCTGGGCGCACCAGTTCTACGGCCCGGGCTACACCCCGCCGCTGGTCAACGTCAACGTCGACGGCGGCCCGGGGGCCGGCATGCAGTGCCCGATCGGCGACACGTGCCCGCCGTCGTACAACTACTACGCCGGCGACATCGAGGTCGACGCCGACATCGAGGCCAGCCTGTCGGTCTCGCCGGACGCGAGCAGCCTCGTCGTCTACAACGCGCCGAACGACTACACCGGGCAGACCGAGCTCGACGAGTACTCGGCGATCGCCCAGGCCAACCAGGTCTCCACGCTCAGCTCGAGCTGGGCGGTCTGCGAGAACGACGTGACCGCCTCCTACGTGCAGGCCGAGAACGTCGTCTTCGAGAAGATGGCCTCGCAGGGGCAGAGCGTGTTCGGGGCCGAGGGCGACACCGGCGCCTTCGCCTGCATCCGCTCCGACGGCACCACGATCGTCAACGTGCTCGACCCGCCGTCGCAGCCGTACGTGACCAGCGTCGGCGGTACCTCGCTGGAGAACTTCAACCCGGGTACCAACCCGAACCCCGGCTACCCGTCGACCCTCGGCCCGTTCGGGTCCGAGACGGTCTGGAACGTCGACGACCTGTGCAGCGACCAGGGCCCGAACGCCTCCAATGACGAGGAGGGCGGCTTCTTCTGGTGCGCTGCGACCGGCGCCGGCGGCGGCGGATCCAGCCAGTGGTGGGGCCGGCCGTCCTGGCAGCGTGGTCAGGGCGTCAACAACCCCTACACCACCTACGCCAACGGCAGCACCCACTGCGCGCTGGCCGCGGCCGGCACGCCGTGCCGCGAGGATCCGGATGTCTCGATGGACGCCGACGAGTACACGCCGTACGCCGAGTACTGCACCGGCAACGCGAGCACGCTGTACAGCGTGTGCGCGGGGCTTGGCTACATCGAGAACGTGCCCGGCTGGTTCGGCATCGGCGGCACCAGCCTGTCCTCGCCGCTGTGGGCCGCGATCATCGCCGACCGCGACAGCTACCAGGGGCACCGGACCGGCAACGCCGCGGCGATGCTGTACGGCCTGTACAACACCGACCCGGGCAACTATTTCCACGACATCACCGGCCTGGCCACGAATGTCAACAACAATGGCCTGTTCCCGACCACGCCGTTCTACGACGAGGCCACCGGGATGGGCACGCCCAAGATGGCCGCGCTGATCACCCAGAGCGGCTGATCCGCTTAGTCACCGGCGGCGGCGGGGGAGGCCTTCCCCCGCCGCCGTCTTCTGCTTGTACCCTGATGCCTGCGAACATGAAGGAGGTGTCCGGTCCGGTGGCTGCTTCTGCCCAGCGTGCTTCGTCCCGCCCCGCTTCCGCCAAGCCCGCGCTCGACGACTGGGTGGCGCGCACCGCGGCGGACGTGCGGGCCGAGGGGGAGCGCAGGCACCCGGGCGAGCCGCCGACCTGCGCGTCCGGCATCAGCCCGTCCGGCCCCGTGCACCTGGGGAACCTGCGCGAGCTGATGGTCCCGCACCTGGTCGCGGACGAGGTCCGGCGCTCTGGCGTGCCCGGCCGGCACATCCTGTCCTGGGACGACTACGACCGGCTGCGCCGGGTCCCGGCCGGCTTCCCCGAAGAGTTCGCCGAGTACATCGGCCGCCCGCTGACCGCGGTGCCCGACCCCTGCGGCAGCCACCAGAACTGGGCCGAGCACTTCAAGGATCCGCTGCGCGACGCGCTCGACCGCCTCGGCGTCGTCGTCACGGAGATCAGCCAGACCGAGATGTACACCTCGGGCGCGTACACGGCCTCGATCATCACCGCGATGCGCCGCCGCGCCGACATCGACGCGGTCCTCGGCAGGTACCGCACCAAGAAGGCGGCCGAGCCCGACCCGGACGACGACGAGCCGCGGTCCGCGGTCTACTACCCGTTCCGGCCGTACTGCGCGGCGTGCGGGCGTGACGACACCACGGTGACCGCCTTCGACGACGAGACCACCGAGATCAGCTACACCTGCGCCTGCGGCGAGCGCTACGGCCCGACGCCGATCGCGCAGGTGCCGGGGAAGCTGGTATGGAAGGTCGACTGGCCGATGCGGTGGGCCTACGAGCGCGTGACGTTCGAGCCCGCCGGGGTGGACCACTCCTCGCCGGGATCCAGCTTCACCGTCGGCGGGGAACTGGTGTCGGCGATCTTCGGCGGCGAGATGCCGCTGCACTTCGGCTACTCGTTCGTCGGCACCAGCGGGTCGGCCAAGATGAGCGGCTCCCGCGGCGGCGCGCCGACGCCCGCCGACGCGCTGGAGATCTTCGAGGCCCCGCTGCTGCGCTGGCTGTACGCGAGGCGCCGCCCCGAGCAGGCCATCACGCTGGCCTTCGACGCCGAGGTCGGCCGGGTCTACGACGAATGGGACGCCCTGACCCGCCAGGTGGTCATCGGCGAAGCCGACCCGCCCAAGGTCGCGGTGTGGGAACGCGCGGCCGGCACCTCGGACGGCCCGCTGCCGGCCACGCCGCGCCCGCTGCCGTTCCGCACGCTGGCCTCCGTCGCCGACATCACCGCGGGCGACCAGACGCAGATCCTGCGCATCCTGCGCGACCTGACCGCCGACGACCCGGTGGAAGGCCTGGACGAGGTGCGTCCCCGGCTGGACTGCGCGCAGGCGTGGGTGGCCGGCTACGTCGCGCCCGCCGACCGCACCCAGGTCCGGGCCGAACCGGACACCGCCCGGCTGGCGGCCCTGACCGACGCCGAACGCGACGAGATCAAGCTCCTGCTCGACCGCTTGTCCGCGTACTGGTCCATGGACGACCTGACCGCCCTGCTGTACGGCATCCCCAAGCTGATGGTCGGCCTGGAGATCTCCGCGCCGCCGACGCCGGAACTCAAGGTCAGCCAGCGCGCCTGGTTCGTCCTGCTGTACCGGCTGCTGATAGCCAAGGACACCGGCCCGCGGCTGCCGACGCTGCTGCTGGCCCTGGGCCAGGACCGGGTGCGGTCCCTGCTCGCGCCCGCGCTGTCCTGACCGGCACCGGTGGACGGTCCCGCACCGGACCGCAACCGCTACGCTGACCTGCTCCGGGTGATCGCCATGGCCGGCGTCGTCTACGGCCACTGGCTGCTCGTCAACGTCACCGACTCGCGCGGCCAGCTCGGCGGCATGGACGCCCTCAGCTACGTCAGCTGGGGCCGCTGGGGCACCCTCCTGTTCCAGGTCATGCCCGTCTTCTTCCTAGTAGGCGGCTACGTCAACGCCCGCTCCTGGACCACCCACACCCAAGAATCCCAAGACCCCACCCCCCCAACCCCCACCCCGCACCCCCCGGCAACCCCGCACGCCCCGGCAACCCCGCGGCCCCCGTCAGCCCCCCCGCAGCCCCCGGTAACACCGCAGCCCCCGACAGCCACCCTGCAGTCTCCCGCATCACCGCAGCCCCGTGCGGCAACCCCGCAGCCTCCACCGCCCCCGCAGACCTCGTCAGCAACCTCAACCCCCCACCAGTCCACGGTGGCACCGCGGATCCCCTGGGCCGCATGGGCGCGCTGGGTCCGGCGCCGTGCGATCCGGCTGCTCCGCCCGGCGACCGTGTACGTGGCGGTGGCCGTGCTCGCGGTAGCCGCGGCCCGGCTGGCGGGCGCAAGCCCGGGGGAGGTGGCCGAGGCGGGCTGGCTGGTCGCGCTGCAGCTCTGGTTCCTGCCCGTCTACCTGCTGGTGATCCTGCTGACCCCGGCGCTGCTGGCCGCGCATCGCCGTTGGGGCCTGGCCGTGCCCGCCGCGATGGCGGTCGGCGCCGCCGCCGTGGACGCCGCGGTCCTCGGCCTGCACCTGCCCGTCGTCGGCTACGCCAACTACCTGCTGGTCTGGGGAGCCATGCACCAGCTGGGCTTCGGGTGGCACGACGGCACCCTGACCCGCCAGAGGTGGCGCCCGTACGCCCTGGCCGCCACCGGCATCGTGCTGCTGACCGGCCTGCTGCTGTGGAGCCCGTTCCCCGTCGACATGATCGGTGACGGCGAGCCGGTCACCAACACCACCCCGCCCTCGATCGCCCTGCTGGCCTTCGCCGCCGCCCAGCTGGGCCTGGTCCTGGCCGCCGAGCCCGCCGCCTCCCGCCTGCTGTCCCGCCCCCGCCCCTGGCGCGTCGTCAGCAGCCTGAACACCCGCGCCATCACCGTCTACCTATGGCACATGGTCCCCGTCATCGTCATAGCCGTCACCTTCTACCCCGCAGGCCTACTTCCCCAGCCCTCCATAGGCACAGCCGAATGGTGGCTCCTCCGTCTAGCCTGGTTCGCCCTGCTGACCGCCGTCCTGATCCCCATCGTCCTGATCTTCACCCCCGCCGACCGCCACCAGACCCCCGCCCCCGCCCCCGTCGGCCGTCCCGCCCACGCCCACGATCCCCCCAGCACCGTCAACCCCGTCCGGCCCGGAGTCCCCGCCCGGCCCGGCCGCCGCCGCATCACTGGCCGGAGCACCTCGTCGGTCGTCCTGTTGGCTGGCTGCATCGCGGCAGTGGTGGGCCTGGCCCGGTTGGCGATCGCTGGATTTGCCCCCGACGGTCGCCTGCCACTGCTTGTCCTGGTCGTCTACGCCGCAGGCCTTGCCGCTATGGCCGCCGCGCCCCGGCTGCAGCGCCCGTTCAGTCATACCCGGGCAACGAGTAGCCCACCGGTGCCCAAGTGACATAGAGCTACGTGGTGGTGGCATCCACGCCGCAATTCCGGGCATCGCCGACCCGGAATGCGGTGCCGGAGGTGTCAGCGTGGCTGGAAGAGGCCAGATGTGCGTGTGTTACGCCCGGCCCGGTCCTTCAGTTCTCGCTCGGCACTCCAGGAGCGAAGCCGGGCCGCCATGCCTTGCGGATGCGGCTCCGCCTCAGGCCCCGGTCAGGAAGCGGTCCATGATCCGGACGCTCGCCTCGATCGCCGACAACGGGATCCGCTCGTCCGTGCCGTGGAACATGGCGTAGTAGTCGTAGCCCTCGGGCAGCACGAGTGGCGTGTACCCGTAGCACGTCATCCCCAGCCTGGAGAAGTGCTTGGCGTCGGTGCCGCCGCTCATGCAGTAGGGCACTATGACCGAGCCGGGATCCTCGGCAAGCAGGGCCGCCGCCATGGCCGCCATCACTGGCGCATCGAGCGGCGCCTCCAGCGCTATCTCCCGGTGCGCGTACTCCCAGCTCACGTCCGGCCCGGTGAGCTCATCCATCGTGTCTGCGAACTCTTGCTCGTAACCCGGCAGGACGCGGCCGTCGACGTAGCCGACCGCCTCGCCGGGGATTACGTTGACCTTGTAGCCCGCCTGCAGCATGGTCGGGTTCGCGCTGTTCCTGATCGCGCCCGCGACCAGGGCACCCCCAGGGCCGAGCCGGGCAAGCAGTTCCTCGGGCGCGAGCGACCCCAGCGCAGCCGCATCCGCCAGCCCCGGACCGGCCAGCCCCGGACCCGCCGGCGCCGGGTCGGCCACCTTCTCGGCGGCCAGGTCCGCGCCGGGAACCGGCTGGTCGGCCGCGGCGGCGATCGCCTCGACCGCTGCCCGCACGGTCGGGATCAGCCGGACAGGCCAGCCGTACCCGCCGATCCTGGCGACCGCCGCACCCAGCCGGGTCACCGCGTTCGCCGGGTTGGGCTTGGCGCCGTGCCCGGCGTGACCACGGGCGGTCAGCTTCAGCCACGCGGTGCCCCGCTCGGCCGAGGCGATCGGGTACAGCCGTCGGCCCGGCCCGGCGTGGAAGGTGAAGGCCCCCGACTCGCCGATCGCCTCGGTGCAGCCCTCGAACAGCTCCCGATGCCGCTCGACCAGCCACTGAGCCCCGAACTCCTGCGTGTCCTCCTCATCCGCGGTGAACGCGAGCACGACGTCGCGCCGCGGCCGGCGGCCGTCGCGCGCCCAGAGCCCGGCCAGCGCGACGAGCACCGCGAGCGAGTTCTTCATGTCCACCGCGCCGCGTCCCCACAGCTCGCCGTCGCGTATCTCGCCCGAGAACGGCGGCACCGACCAGGACGAGGGGTCCGCCGGCACCACGTCCAGGTGCCCGTGCAGCAGCAGCCCGGGCCCGCCCTCGCCGCCCACCCGCGCCACCACGTTCGCCCGCCCAGGCGCCGACTCGAGCAGCGCCGGCTCGAGGCCCGCCTCGGCCAGCCGCGCTGCCACGTACTCCGCTGCCGGCCGCTCGCAGCCGTCCCCGCCGCCGCGGTTAGTGGTGTCGATCCTGATCAGGTCGGCCGCCATCCGAACCGCCTCCGCTCCCGCCGGGCGCAGCGCCGCCGAACCCGGCGCCGCCCCCGCGGTAGGGTCCGCGGTCATCGCGGCAGCAACCCGGCCGCGCGGTAGGCGTCGTCGATCAGCCGCATGGTGCCGACCGCGTGCGCCGCCGAGGTGGGTACCGGCTCACCGCCCGCGATCGCCGCGGCGAACGCCCGGAGCTGGCCGAGGTAGCTCGTGTCGCCGTGGCCGTTCTCGTCGGCCACGACGGTGCCGTTCCTCGTCACCTCCAGGCGGCCCTGGTGCGGGACGATGAAGTTCCGCAGCCACAGGTGCCCGTCCGCGCAGACGACGTGCACGTCGGCCCGCAGCTCCCCGTCCCTGGTGAACGACGACTCGAACCAGCCGGTCGCGCCGCCGGAGAACGCCACCCGGACCGCCGTCGCGCGATCCGCCACCGCGCCGCCCGCGTCGGCGAAGGCGTCGGCGACGTACGGATCGGCGACCGCGGCCGTCACCGACAGCCCGCCGCCGAGCAGCCGCATGCAGTCCAGGGCGTAGCACCCGCCGTCCATCAGCGCCCCGCCGCCGAGGTCGTAGTCGTACCTGATGTCCCTGGGATCCTCGATGACGAAGTTGGTCCAGCACTGGATGTGCCGCACCGGGCCGAACGTCCCTCCCGTCACCAGGTCGTGCAACCGCTGGACCAGCGGGTGGTAGCGGTAGTGCATGGCCTCCATCACGACGATCCCCGAGGCCGCCGCGGCCTCGGCGGCGGCCGCCACCTCGGCCGCCTCGACGGAGTTGGACGCGAACGGCTTCTCGCACAGCACGTGCTTCCCGGCCTCGATGGCCCGCCGCGTCCACGGCCCGTGCCCGGAGTTGGGCAGCGGGTTGTAGACGGCGTCGATGTCCGGGTCGGCGAGCAGGTCCTCGTAGCTGCCGTAGGCCGCCGGTATGCCGTGCCGGGCGGCGAAGGCCTCGGCCCGGGCCGTCGAGCGCGCGGCCACGGCCGCTACCGTCACTGCCGGAAGATGGCGGGCGGGTTCGATCAGCGCGGCCGCGGTAATCCGTGCCGAACCGAGCACCCCGATGCGTAGCTGGTCCACGCCTCAAACTATGCCATCACAGGGTCCGTGACCCGCGGAAACACCCGGGTCCGCCGGTTGCGGCCGACCCGCGTTGAATTCATCCCCGGTTCACCTGTACGTTACCGTGAGTTACCGAAAAGGGGCGGGGCGGGCGGGTCCGGGAAAGGTGGCACGTTGAGCCCTCGTGACGGACGGGTAGTCCTGGTCAGCGGCGGTTCCCGCGGCATCGGCGCGGCGACCGTGCGCAGGCTCGCCGAGGACGGCTGGGACGTGAGCTTCTGCCACGACCGGGACGAACAGGCGGCCCTCAGCGTGGAGAAGGCCGTCTCCGAGCTCGGCGTGCGAGTGCTCGCGGTGCAGGCGGACCTGACCGCGGGTGCCGCGGTCAGGTCCTGGGCGCACCGGGCCGAGGAGGAACTCGGCCCGGTGCACGCCGTGGTGAGCTGCACCGGGATCACCAGGGAGCGGCCGCTCGCGCTGATCGAGGACACCGACTGGCGTGCGGTGATCGACACCGGCCTGGACGGCGTGTTCCACCTGTGCCGTGCCGCCCTGCCCGCGATGATGGAGCGTGGATCCGGCCGGATCGTCGCCGTCTCCTCGGTATCCGGCGTCTACCGCCAGGCCGCGGCCAGCACCGCGAACCCGGCCCGCACCGCCAACCCGGCCGGCATCGTCGCGTTCACCCGCGCGCTGGCCGGCCAGACCGCCCGGTACGGGATCCGGGTCAACGCCGTGGTGCCGGGCGTCGTCGAGTCCGACCTGACCGCGATCTGGCCCGAGGAGGGTCCCAGGGCGGGCAAGGCGCAGCTGACCGAGGCGATCGTTCTTCGCCGCTTCGGCAGCGCCGCGGAGGTCGCCGACCGGGTCGCGTTCCTGCTCTCCGACCAGGCCGGCGACCTCACCGGCCGGGTGCTGGAGGTGGACGGCGGTATCTCGCTGTAGGCCGGAGAACCCCGGTTACTCCTGGGCGGCCGGCTTGATGATGCTGAACACGGCGCCCTGCGGGTCACCGATCACCGCGATCCGCCCGACCGGCATGTCGAACGGCTCGGCGAGGACCGACCCGCCAAGCTCGGCCGCCTTCGCGGCGGTGGCGTCCGCGTCGTCCACGTCGAAGTACACGTGCCAGTGGTTGGGCGTGCCCGGCAGGTACGGCGCGGTGGCGCCGCCCACCGCCTGCCCGTCGACCTCGAACATCGTGTACGGCCCCGTCCCCATGTCCGTCGAGGACGCGGCGAGCCCCAGCACGCTGGTGTAGAACGCGACCACGCTCGGGTCGGCGGTGATGAGCTCGTTCCAGACGATCGCGCCGGGCTCGTTCACCAGGGTGGCGCCGATGTGCTTGCCGGCCTGCCACAGCCCCACCGGCGCGCCCGCCGGGTCAAGCACGAAGGCCATCCGGCCCGCGTCCATCACGTCGAACGGCGCCATCGCGACCGTGCCGCCCGCGGACTCCGCCCTGGCCACGGTGTCGTCGACCGAATCGACGGCGATGTAGGTGTTCCACGTCGGCGGCGCCCCGGCCGCGGCCATCTCCGGCGGCTGCGGTGCGATGGCCGCGACGGCGTGCCCGCCGAGCAAGGCCCTCGCGTAGACGGCCCCCTGCGGCATGGGCTGGTCGTCGAAGGTCCAGCCGAACAATCCCGAGTAGAACGCCTTCGCGGCGCCCCGGTCAGGAGTCTGCAGGTCCACCCAGTTCGGCGTGCCCTGGGCATAGGAGCTGCGTACTGGCATTGTCGTCCCCCTACGTCTCGGATGAGCCGTGATGGGCTCATGGCGACAGGCTAGCCGGGCCGCCTCAGCCGAACGCGCACGCTACCGCCGTCCGCGCCCAGCGCATCCGGGCTACGGCGGTCTCCGGGTCCTCCCCGAAGGCCTGCGCGACCCGCCCGGCGCAGCCCATGTCGCCAAGGTCGCCGATCGCCGCGGCGATCGCCTGCCGGACCTGCCCGGCGTCGGGTTCCTCGGAGCGCTGCAGCGCCGATGCGAACAGCGCGTCCGCCCGGACGGCGCTGATGCTGAGGTCGAGAACTGCTGACTGCATCGCGAGCCTCCTTGCCCGCTGACTACCTTCATCCTGCCGCGAGGGTCCGACATTTTCGCCGCCAGGCGCCGGCCGGTTACCCTCGCCCACACAGAGCATCGCCCGGCGCGCTTGATACACGCTTTAGTCTGGCCTTATCGTCGCCCAGCACCCCAGCTGACCAGCACGAATACCCCGCCGTCTTGCGGAAAAAATAAAAGACCTTTTATCCCGAACGGGCCGTTGTGCTACGGCCCGCGCCCGCTTCCCCGCCCGGAGTGGTTCCCGATAGGGGATCGGCGGCCGCGCTGCGTCTTGGCGGGGGAGCAGGAACCAGCGTCTGCCAGGCCAGGTAGCCGAGGAAGACCAGCCCGGCGAGAAGGTAGCAGTTCGCGACGAGCGTGACCAGCCAGTGGAATCCGTACTCGTCGGGCCGGCCCGTATGCGGCGTGAACCAGAACGGCGCCAGCGCGAACAACAGGTATCCGATCGCCGCCGCGACCCGCTTCCCGGCCCGGACCAGCAGCACCAGGGCTGGCAGGATCCACACCCAGTGGTGCGCCCAGGAGATCGGCGAGACGAGCAGGCCGGTCGTCCCGGTGACCGTCGCCGCGCCGAGCCAGTCACCCCGCCGGGCCAGCACCACGGCCACCGTCAGCCCGATAACGCCGAACACGAGCGGCACGACCAGCCACCACGCCCCGATGTGGGACGCGCCCTCGGCGAGCCGGATCGCGGTCCCGTAGGGAGACTGGTTGCTGATGTAGGGCGCGCCGACCCGCTTGGTGTCGTAGCACAGATGTGCCCAGTACCTGGCCGAGGCGCTCGGCGCGACGAGGAATCCGATAAGGCAGCAGGCCACGAACGTGCCCGCCGCGACAAGCGCCGCCTTGACCCGCCCGGCGAGCAGGAAGAACACGATGAAGATGGCGGGCGTCAGCTTGATCGCGGCCGCCACGCCGACGCCGACGCCGACCCAGCGGCCGGTCTGCCTGCCCTGCGAGACGTACCAGACGTCGGTCAGGATGAGGGCCAGCAGGATCAGGTTGATCTGGCCGAGGAACAGCGTCTGGTACACCGGGTCGAGCGCGATCGCCGCCGCGACGACGCCGGCCACCACGATCCTGGCAGGCCGGTAGCCTGCCAGCCGGAGCGTGACGACGCAGCAGTACGCAACCGCCGCGAGCGAGACCAGGTCCCACAAGACCCGGGCCAGCGTGAGCGGCAGCGCCGCGATCGGCACGAACACGATGGCCGCGAACGGCGAGTAGGTGAACCAGTGCCCGTAGGCCTGCGCGGCGTACAACCGCGCGTCTGACAGGACGGCGTGCCCGCCCCACATGTAGATGCGGAAATCGAGCGCGTTGTACAGGGCGGCGAAGACGATGACGCCGGCGAGCTCGAGCCCGAGCAGGCCGTACACGACAGGCGTGACCCAGCGCCTCCCGCCCGGCCCCGGCTGGCTGGGAAGCCCGACGACAGGCCAGGAAGCCCGCTGATCGGTCGACACCCCCCGCATCCTATCCGCGAGCCTGCACGTCCCGCTTTCTGCCGCCGCCGCCGGTCTCCGCGCCGCCGCGCTAGCCTGGATCACGGCCCGCCGGGCGTTACATGAAGTAACATTTGCCCATCAATCCCGCCCGGGAAATCTTGCATGCGGCCGTTCAGGCGTCAACCATTAGGACGGAGGGGAGGACACGTTGGCCCGAACGCCGCTGCTGGCAAGCGACCCGGCGCAGGTCGGCCGCTACCGCCTGACCGCCCGGCTGGGCGCGGGCGGCATGGGCGTCGTGTACCTCGGCGCGGCCCAGGACGGCACGCCGGTGGCGGTCAAGCTCCTGCGGCCCGAACTCGCCGACGATCCGGAGTTCCGCACCAGGTTCAACCGCGAGGTATCGGCCCTCACCCGGGTCATGGGCGTGTGCACGGTGCGGGTCATCGAGGCGGACACCGAGTCCAGGCAGCCGTTCCTCGTCACCGAGTACGCCGACGGGCCGACGCTGTCGGAGTACGTCGCCAGTTTCGGCCCGCTGCCGCAGGACATGCTGTTCGGCCTGGCCACCGGGCTGGCCGAGGCGCTGACCGCGATCCACGGGATCGGCATCGTGCACCGCGACCTCAAGCCCTCCAACGTGCTGCTCACCAGGAGCGGCCCGAAGGTCATCGACTTCGGCATCGCGCACACCTTCGAGGCGACCTCGCTCACGATGGCGGGCATGACCGTGGGTTCCGCCGGGTTCATGGCGCCCGAGCAGGTCATGGGGCACGCGGGCACGGCGGCGGACGTCTTCTGCTGGGCGCTGTGCATCGCGTACGCGGCCAGCGGCCGCTCGCCGTTCGGCGTCGGGGCGCCCGACGCGATCATGTTCCGGATCCTGAACACGGAGCCCGATATCAGCGCGGTCCCGGAGCGGATCCGCCCGCAGGTGGCCGCGGCCCTGGCCAAGGACCCGCACAACAGGCCGTCGGCGCGCGACCTGCTGGCCAAGCTGACCGACACGACCTCGCCGAACCGCAGCGCCAATGCCACCGTGACGATCCTGTCGGAGACCTGGCGCCCGCCGCCCAGGCAGAGCCAGAGCCAGAGCCAGCCGCAAGCCGCCGGTGCCGCCTGGTGGCAGGCCAAGCCGGGCCAGAACGCCCCCTCCCAGCAACAGCCCCAGCAACAGCCCCAGCAACAGGCGCAGCCGCCGTCCTGGCAGCAGGCCGCGACCTCGGGGCAGCAGCAGCCGCAGTCGACCCAGGGACAGCAGCTGCACCCGTCCTACCATCAGGCCACGCTCGGCCCCGAGGAGGCCGCCGCGGCGCTGCGCCAGGCCCAGCAGCTGCAGGCGCAGGAGGCCGCCGCCCGGCAGGCGTCACAGCAGTGGTCCCAGGCCCAGCTCCCGTCGCGCCAGCCTCCCCGCCGCCGCACCGGCATGATCACGGCCGCGGTGATCCTCGCGATCGTGCTGGCCGCGGCGGGCACGGTGATCGGCCTGGTGCTCTCTGGCCAGTTCAAGCACAACCCCACCACCGGCACCAGCGGAACCCCGACCGCCTCGGCGACCGGGACCGGCGGCCAGGCCGCGGCGCTCCCGGTCTTCGTCGTCGGCAGCTACTCGGGCAGGAAGCCGACCATGATCGCCTACAGCGGCGACGCGACCAACGTGGTGACCGGCATCTCCTGGGGCACCTGGAGCGCCAGCGGGGCGACCGGCGAGGGCACCTCGGACATCGACAACTGCAACCCGAGCTGCGCGGCGGCCTCCCCGGACTACGTGATCGCCAAGATCACCCTGTCCGACCCGGTGAACGGCGAGTTCACCAAGATGACCGAGACCCGCATGGGGACCACCATGACCTTCACCTACCCGGGCTCCTGGGCGCAGAACGCCTCGTAGGAACCCGCCGTACGGACCCGGTCACCACCGTTCGTTCGGAAAAATCTTTTTACCCGAACGGGCGGTGGTACCTCGCCCACCGCAGGCCGGCTCTGGACCCTGGCGACATCGTCTGACGTGCCGGTGTCCTTAACGGCCGTTAAGCCCGCGTGCGGCCAGAATCGGCTGTCTCATCTCTGCCGGGGCAGCGCGGCCACGGCCGGGTGATCGCGGTGGATCTTGCCCACTCTGGACGCGCCGCCCGGTGAGCCGAGGCCGTCGAAGAACTCGACGTTGACGTGGTAGAAGCCCTTCCACTGGGCGGGCAGCTCAGCCTCGAAGGAGATCGCCTCGACCGGGCAGACCGGCTCGCAGGCGCCGCAGTCGACGCATTCGTCCGGGTGGATGTAGAGCATGCGCTCGCCTTCGTAGATGCAGTCAACGGGGCACTCATCGATGCACGTCTTGTCGAGCAGGTCGACGCACGGCAGCGCAATGACGTAGGTCATCTCGGAACTCCCTGTGTGGGTCTAGTTGGGTTGTGCTGGTGAAATCCTGGTCCATGCCCGGCCGGGCCAGCTCGCACAAAGGCCGCGCCGGCCCGATAGCTCAGCCCGCCGGATGCCGCGAATCAGGGCTCCTGACTCGCTGTGGGCGGCGTGGCAACGGCCGCGCCGAGGAGTTTCATGTCGGTCTGGACGGCGGCGCTGGCAACCTGAACCCTGCGGTTGAACGACCTCAACTCGCGGAGTGAGGATGACCGTGCCTGCTCGCCGATAAGCCTGGCGAGGGCCTGGTCAGCCTGGATCAGCGCGTCGGCTGCGACAGTGGCCTGGGGCGTGAACGTGACCGCGGCCAGTGGCACGGGGTTCCCCGTCGAAGTCGCGTTCGTGATCAGCGCATCGGCTGTGGCCCTGTTCTGGGGAGTGAAAGCGGCCGCCGCCAGGCTGTTGTCGAGAGCCTGCTCCGTCGCCAACTCCGCCGTAAGGGCCGCCTCGGCCGCAACGAGATTGTGCTTTTCGTTGGCGCGGTAGGCGGCCGTGTCAGCGTTCAGTTGCCTGCTATCCGGGGTCACGATCCCCTGGTACTGGCTGACCAGCATCTGCTGGGTGGTGCAAGGCAAGCCCGATATGAACAGGCTGGGCTCGCAGCCGGCGGCCGCCAGCGCGGCCTTATGGCGCGTGCTGGTACCGGCGGCGTAGATGAGGCCCGCGATCACCAAGACGGCAGCCAGGCACGAGCTGACTATGAGGATGACGGTTCCAGCCGTCGTCCGCTCCTCGCCGCCCCCGCCATACGTCTCACCCCAGTCGTACGTTTCGCTCATATCGATTCCCTCTCCTAACCGCCCAGGTGGGGCAGGCGCCAGGTTCGTGCTGCCGCCCGCCTGCGCGGTGACGATCGCTGCGTTATTCGGCGCTGGGGGTCTCATGGAAGGAGTTCAGTCCCTTGAAGATCTCCTCGTTGATGGCGAAGGTAAGACCGAACACGAACAGCGCGAAGATCGGCAGGATGGTTACCCAGACCAGCCAGTTCCGGCCCTCCTTCTGGCGGGCGGCGATCCAGCGCTTGACCGGCGGCAGCCTGAGGACGAGCAGGAAGAGGCTGCACGCCGAGTACTGGTAAAGGCGCTGGTGGAAGATGGGGTCACCGTCACCGGCGAAGCCGGAGCCGTTGTCCCCTCGCTCGAACCCGAACCCCTCGAGCAGGGACAGGTGGAAGAACAGCAGCGCCCAGATGGCATAGGTGATCCGCTGCAGCGGCTTCCAGTACCGGCCGAGCTTGCGCTGCGCCCAGTGGTTGCCGGTGATCAGGACCGGGATCACCAGCATCACCATCATGAATCCCATGAGCTCGAACACGTGCCCGGCCACGACGCCGAAGAAGCCGAACCCGAAGTTATCGGTCAGGCCGGCGGAGATTGCGTCGCCGATGGAGCAGCACGCCATCATGATGCCGTACCAGCGTCGGAGCGGGACGAACCAGCGCTGCCCGGTGAGGGTGACCATGGGCGTGACGAGCAGGCACAGGAACAAGCACAGCTCGGCCCCGGTCCCGAGCGTGTCGTCGACCGACCCGCTGAAGGTGTTCTTGTTCATCGTGAAGAACGCGGGCGCCATGAAGAACAACGGGGCCGTCGCGGGGGCGCCCAGCAGGATCAGGGCGACCGCCTTCCGCTTGATATGGGAGCCGCCGAACTTGAAATCCTTGTCCATCCATTCGTCGAGGCGGCTCTTATCCGCCCGCCGCCGCGGCTGGTAGCCATCCGCCGGCTCTTGTTCCTGCTGCCAGGTACCTACGGCATCGTCAGGGTGCAGGCCCAGCTGGTAGGTATCTTGGCTGCCATACGGGGCTGTTGGTGGAGCCGGCGAATATGGGGCGTGCGGCTCCCTCGTGGTAGCCATCGTGCAGATTCTCCTTCTACAGAGTTCGGCTCGCTCCCATGTGGATTAGCCTGCGGCTTGCACCGGTTAACCGGCTGCGGCGCCAGCCGACAGGCCATTTACTTAGCCGCTCACCTCGGTTCACTATCCCGATGTGCTGTTCGCGGCGTGACGCCCTGGCTTGTGTGCCCGTTGCGCTGCGGCCCGTTGCGCCGCGGCCCTTTCCGCCTCGGCCTTTGCCGCCGCCTGCTGGGCCAGGAACTGCTGGTCGCTTCCGACGCTGGGTCCCGTCTCGCCTGCTCCGCTTTCCCGGAAGACGAAGAACGAGAATCCATGCAGCGCGAGCTCCGTGACACCGCTGCCGACCGCGAACAAGAACAGCGCCGCCGTGGCCGCGGCGGCCACGCGGATGGCCCTGACCTGCCGAGGCTGGTCCTTGGCCCTACCCGCCGACCTGGTTCCCGGCCTGGCCTCCGGCCTCGCCCCGGGCCTGGCCTCGGGCC
>JASHTQ010000599.1 GCA_030040475.1 Streptosporangiaceae bacterium | reverse complement strand
GGCAGTTCTCAATCGGATCATGTCCTGTGCACCGTCCTATGAGGTCTCGATCCCCGCGGCCAGTTTGCGGTTGGCCATGGGACTGCACGATTATGCCAGTTTGGCTGCGGCGAACAGGGTGACTTTGTCCCGATCGAATAGTTGCTATCGGATAACCACCGGGCGGAAGGGCTAGCGCAGGTGCCAGGCGGGGCCTTCTGGGGTGTCTGTTACCTGGACGCCCCGGGCGTCTAGTTCGGCGCGGATCTGGTCGGCGCGAGACCAGTCGTGTTCCTTGCGGGCCTGGGTGCGGTCGGCGACCAGTTGCTCGATGTCGCCCCGCTCGGCCGGGGTCAGGTCTTCCTTGGCGCGGCCCCGGTCCAGGTCGGCGGGGTCCAGGGTGGTCAGGCTCAGGCCGAGCAGCGCGTCGGCGGCGGCGGCGGCCCGCTGGCCGGCGGGCGTCATCGCGGGGTCGCGCAGGGCGTCCTGCAGGACGGCGAGGATCTTCGGGGTGTTCAGGTCGGCCGAGATGGCGGCGTCGATCTGGTCCAGGGCGCTGGCCGCGGCCGGGTCGTGGCCTGCTGCTTGTGTCGCGGCCGCGAGCGTGTCGGCCGTCGGCAGCGGGCGGAGCGGGTCGATGCGGGCCACCAGCCGGCGCAGGGTGGCCTGGGCGGCGTCCATCGCGGCGGTGGTGAAGTCGAGCTGGCTGCGGTAGTGGGCGCCGAGCAGGAACAGGCGGAACGCCATCGGCTGATACCCGGCCTTGACCAGGTCGGCCAGGCGCGGCGCGCCGCCCGCCGACTTGGCCATCTTCGCGGCGCCGAGCTGCAGGAACTCGTTGTGCAGCCAGAACCGGACCCAGGGCCTTCCGGCGCCGAGGTAGGCCTGGCTCTGCGCGATCTCGTTGACGTGGTGCAGCTCGCGGTGGTCCACGCCGCCGGTGTGGATGTCGAAGTGCCGGCCGAGCAGCGCGATGCTCATCACCGAGCACTCCAGGTGCCAGCCCGGCGCGCCGCAGCCCCACGGGGAGTCCCAGCGCATGACCCGGCGGCGGCCGGGCTCCTCGGCCCGCCACAGCGCGAAGTCGGTCTTGTGCCTGCGGCCCTCGACCTGCTCGACTCGCGCCGCCTCCAGCTGGCCCTCGGTGTCCATCTGGGCTAGCTCGCCGTAGTTCGGGTCCTTCGCGGTGTCGAAGTACAGGCCCGAGGGGATCTGGTAGGTGAAGCCGTTTGCCTCTAGCTCGGCCGCGAACTCGATCATCTGCGGCACGAAGGCGCTGGCCCGCGGGTACTCGGCGGCGGGCAGCACGTTCAGCGCCTTGATGTCGTCGAAGAACGCCCTGGTGTAGAACTCGGCGATCTCCTGGACCGAGCGCCGCTCCCTGGCGGCCGCGGCCTCCACCTTGTCCTCGCCGGTGTCGGTGTCGGCGACCGCGTGCCCGACGTCGGTGACGTTGATGACGTGGTGCACCCTGATGCCCTTCCACCGCAGCGCGCGGCGCACCGTGTCCGCGAACACGTAGGGGCGCATGTTGCCCAGGTGCGGGTACGCGTACACGGTGGGACCGCAGCTGTACATGGTGGCTGGGTCGCTCTGCGGGACGAAGTCCTCGATCCGGCGGCCCAATGAGTTGTACAGCCGCAGCTGATGGCCTGACATGGTCCCCCAGACTACTTCGACTACTTCCGCGGCCGGGTGCCGCGGCGTGTCGTGCGGCCGCTCGTGTAGCCGGTTGTGTGGAAGGCGTGGTCGCGCAGGATGAGGCGGTGGATGTCGGCGCGCCGCCTCTCGTCGAGTTGCCCGGCGCCGGCCCGGGCCAGGCTCAGCAGGTAGCCGACCGAGGTTCCCACCTGCACGGTTGGGTTCCGGACGACGCCGAGCCTGGACCGTTCGTGTAGCAGCAGCACGACCCGCTGGACCTGGACGGGCTGGCCGCGCCGGTGCAGGAAGCTCTCGAGCTCGGCGGCGGGCTCGGTCAGCTGCCGACTCGGCGAACGTCCCTTCCTGTCCTCGATCGGCCGCTGCTCGACCAGGTTGCCGTACCTGTCGTACTTGTCGGCGCGCCAGCGATCCGCGTCGACGTGCACGGTCGCGTTGAGGGTCTTCACCTCGATCGCGAACAGCCCGGTCGGACCCAGCAGCAGGTGATCGATCTCGCCGCGGCGGTTGAGGTACCCGTGCAGGAGCGTCCATTCGTCGCCGAGTGCGCGGCCTAGTTCGGTGGCAACCCGCTGCTCGCCCTCGATCCCCGCCCTGAGCTTCTCCTCGGCATCGGTGCCGGCGTCCGCGGCTTGCTGCACGGGCCGGCGGGGCACCCGGCGCTTGGCCAGCAGCACCCCGACCGCCAGCCGCAGCCACTCCAGCCAGCTGTGCCTGGCCCGGGCACGTGCCCGCCGCACCCGGATCGCCTGGACCCGCGCGCGGTACTGGACCATCGCGTCCTCGTGCTGGTCCTGGGCGCGCCGCTGCGCCGCCTCCCGCTGCCGCGTCACCCGGTCGAGCATCTCGGCCGGGTGATCGGAAAGCTCAACCACCCGCATGCCGCCACCCGCAGTCGGACCTCACCCTTCGACTATGGACCCGGTTCCGCGTATCCGGCCACCTTCCCCGGGGGCTGGCTGCGCAAACTATAGTGCGCGGCCGCTCCGGGGTTCCCGGGCGGCCGCGCGCGTGTCACGGGGCTTAGCTGGCGGCCTTCGGCTTGGTCTGACGACGGCTGGCGGATGCCTTCGGCGCGGTCCGGGTGGTGCGCGTGGTGCTTGCGGCGCTCGCGGTGCTCCTGGTGGAGGCCTTCGGCGCGGTCCTCGCGGTGGCCGGGGCGGAGGTCTGCGGCACGTGGTCCGCGTGCGGCGCGTCGGCCGAGCTGGGCGTGCGGGGCGTGCTGCTGCCGTTGCCGAGGGCGGGCATCAGCGGCTCGGTGACCTTGAGCAGCTCTTCCGCAAAGTGCCGCTGGCTGGCGAGCAGCTGGCCGGCGAAGTCGTAGGCGTTGGCCAGGACCGCCTCCGGCTTCGGCAGCCGGTCAGCGAACGGGATGCGCGGCGCGGAGATCTCGGGGAGAGCGGACTGGACGGTCTGCGCCCAGGTCCTGACCGCGTCGAGCGCGTACTCCTGGCCCTTGCGGGCGGCGGCCAGGAATTCCCTCGGCAGTTCCGGCATGAGCGTGGTTGCCATGATGATGTGCCTCCTCTTGTTCTGCTGCTAACTATACCAAGCATGATTGAGATGTCAAGCGCGATGCTTGGCATACGCAGCACGGAGCGCGAAAGGCATGCGGGTGTGCAGGCAACCGCGCTCCTTATGAGGCGCGTGTGCCACGAGTTCTGATCCGGTCGGTGTTCCCGGCGGGGCGCGTGTCCCCCCAGCCCCGATAGGCAGGGCTCGTGCGTCACGAGCCCCGATCCGGCCAGTGACAGCGGACGGGCAAAGGGCTAATGGCCAAGGGTTTGCGGAAGGAGCGGGCTTGACCGGGCGACGGGGATAGCCTGGCGTGGTGGTGGCGGCGCTGGCGGTGGGGGGCGTGCTGCTGCTGGCCATGATCGGAGCATCTGGATGGGGAGCGGTCAGGCTGGCGCCGGGGGCGCGGGTACCCATCCACCTGGGCTCGGCCGAGCGGGCCTACTGGGCGCCCAAGGGGGTCGGGCTCGCGGTCTGGCCGCTGGTCGGGGCGCTGTGTTACGGGGTGATCGGAGGGATCAGCGCCAGCCAGATTGCGGCGAACTGGGTGCCCGGGGTTCGGGACGTACTCGCGCCAGCGGTGATGGTGGTGCTGCTGGGGTTTCAGGTGGGGGCATTGATTCTGGCGAGGCGGGGAAACCGGGGCGGGGCCGAGGCCGACATGGTGGGCGGGGCCGAGGGCGACATGGTGGGCGGGGCCGAGGGCGACATGGTGGGCGGGGCCGAGGCCGACACGGTGGGCGAGGCACGCGGGCTGAAGGGACCCGCCGGCGCCTCCGAAGGGAAGCCAGCCGGCGGGTGAAGGTGGGCTTGGGCGGGAACCAACGGCCCGTTCTGATTAATTGGTCTTCTGGGCGGGTCGGGACGGGAGGAAGGCTACGGCGAGGAGGGTGCCGGCCAGCGCTACGGCGGAGGCGGTCAGCAGGCCGAGGTCCATGCCGCTGGTGAAGGCGGTGCGGGCCAGGTGGGTAAGGAGCTGGCCGGCGGGGCCGCCGAGCCTGGCGGCCAGGGCCAGTGCGCCGCCGAAGGACCCCTGGATGGTGGCCAGGACGGCGTGCGGGAGGTGCTGGCCGGACAGGGACGCGGTGATGGTGTTCTGGTAGCGGGTGTCCAGGAGGCTGCCGACCACGGCGACGGCCAGGGCGCC
>JASHTQ010000598.1 GCA_030040475.1 Streptosporangiaceae bacterium | reverse complement strand
GGCGTCGGCGGCGGGGGCCACGGGGACGGGGGCGTCGGCGGCGGGCGGAGGCTCGCCGCGGGCCAGGGCGCGGGCGCGCCGGCCCAGGGCGACCAGATCACGGGGGCCTATGCGCCAGCGGGGGCCGGTGAGCAGGCGGGCGAGGGAGTCCGAGGCGCTGGCGTCGTGCAGGACCGCGAGCGTGGCGACCACGTCCTGGACCTCGGGCACGACGAGCAGGCCGCCGAGCCCGACGACCTCGACCGGGATGCCGCGGGCCTCGATGGCGCGGCGCAGCGGCACGAACTGCGCCCGCTTGCGGCACAGCACCGCGACGTCCGAGGGGCGGACCCCGGCGGACCGCCCGTCCGGCCAGGGGCTTCGGTCCGGGGCGCAGCCCCGCTCGGCCTCGAGCAGCGCGGCTACCTGGGCGGCGACCCACTCGGCCTCGTCGAGGACGGTGGGCAGCAGGGCGCAGGCGACCGCGCCGCGCTCGGTCCGGTCGGGCGCGGAGGTCAGCCTGGGCACCTCGGGCGCCTCGTAGCGCAGCTCGGCCTGGATGACGGCGGCCGTGTCGAGGACACGGCCGGAGTTCCTGAAGCTGGTGCTCAGCTTCAGCACGGGGGCGGGACCCGACGGGGCCGAGGCGCCGAAGGGGCGGCCGGGGGCGACCACGGGGAAGTCGACGAGGAACCGGCGCAGGTTGCCCGCGCTCGCGCCGCGCCAGCCGTAGATGGACTGGCACGGGTCGCCGACCGCGGTCACCGGGTGCCCGCCGCCGAACAGCGTCCGCAGCAGCACCAGCTGGGCGTGGCTGGTGTCCTGGTACTCATCGAGCAGCACCACCTGGTAGCGGGCGCGCTCCCCCGCGCCGACCTCCGGGTGCCTGGTCGCGATCCGCGCCGCGAGGGCCACCTGGTCGGAGTAGTCGAGCACCTCACGGGCCGCCTTGGCCGCCGCGTACCGCTCCACCATCGGCAGCAGCTGCTCCCGCGCGCGCTGCGTTTCTATTATTTTCCGAACGGCGGGTGGCGCGCGGCCCGGCAGCGCCTCGAGCTCGGCGTTGAGCCACCAGCCAAGCGCGGTCACGTCGCCGGGCTCGCGCAGGTGCTCGGTGAGGTCGCCGGCCAGCTCGAGCACGGCCGCGGTCACCGTCTGCGGGGTCCAGGTGATCTGGTCCATCGGCCCCTCGTAGGCGGCCACGATCCCCGCCGCCAGCTGCCAGGACAGCGCGGGGGTGATGAGGCGGAGGGACGGCTCGAGGCCCTCGCGCAGCGCGTTGTCGGCGACCAGCCGGCCGGCGTAGGCGTGGTAGGTGCCGATCACCGGGTCACCGCCGAACGGGTCGTCGGAGTCGGCGCCGCCGGCGGTCGCGGGAGCGCTCTCGAGGTCGGCCCGGCGAAGCCGGGTCAGGCGGGACCGGACCCGGTCGGCGAACTCGGCCGCGGCCTTCCGCGTGAACGTGAGGCCGAGCACCCGGTCCGGCCGGACCAGGCCGTTGGCGACCAGCCAGACCAGGCGGGCCGCCATCGTCTCGCTCTTGCCCGAGCCGGCCCCCGCGATGACCGCGAGCGGCCCGAGCGGCGCGGCTATCACCGCCGCCTGCTCCGCCGTCGGCTCCGGCAGCCGGAGCAGCCTGGCCAGCTGCGCCGGGCTGTACATGACCGTGCTCACGATGGCATTCCAGCAGATGCCACCGACATTTCGCGGCGCGTTCTGCCAGCTCGGTACCTGGCCGCGGCAAGGGGCGACGCGTCCGGGCACGGCCGCCTGGCCGACTGCCTGGTCGGCCGGCTGGCCGACTGCCTGGTCGGCCGGCCGGCCGGCCAGCGGCTACGGGCCGGGCATAGTATAACTTTTCGGACTTTTATGGCATTTTTCCTCTGTAGATGCCCTTGCCTAATATGTCGATCATTATGTTCCAGTTACCCCGAATGGCTTATTCTGCCGTCATAGGCGGGGCTAGCGGGAGAGCCTCGTGGGGGGAGTGGGATAAATGACACATAACGGACTGTCCTGCGCCTATGAAGTGGTGCTCGGGCCGGCCGCAAGCCGAAGCATCGATGCCCTATCCGATCCGGATGACCGGGACGTTCTCGCACGCGTTCTGCAAACGGAGCTGGTGGCTGGGCCGAATGCCGGCAGCGAGATCCGGTTTGACCGCACCGGGCAGCCCGTCTCCGGACAAACGGAGGATACGGCGGTCGTGGTTTACACCGCGACTCCGCTCAGCTTCCGTGCCTATACGGCCGTCCACCGCGAATTGACCAAGGACGAACTCGACCGGCTGGCGGAGGAACAGGGCCGGTCAACTCATGACTGCGGCCGCCTGGTGAGCGACGTCCTGCCGGCCGAGATGGCGTTCAGCCGCAGGCCCGGCGGTCTGGCCGGCGATCTGGATCGTACCGACGGGGCAGTGCTCGGACGGCTGCTCGGGCAAGGCCACGGCTAGGGCGTATTTGGGCGCTCGGGTCACCCGGATTGCGGCGGGACCCGCGGGTGCAGCGCGGTCATCTTCTCGTGGGTCCCCAGTTCTTTCTCGGCAAGGCCGATGTTGTGCACCACGCGGGAAATGCTCTGATCGATCAGGAACTGCACCAGGCTCTGGGTAACGGGGATGATTATCCCGATCAGCTCCCTGTCATGCGTAATCGCCAGCGTCCGACGGTCCTGACCTGCCTTTTCGATCATTTCGGCGGTTAGATCGCCGATGCGTACGACGCGCTGCGCCGGATGACCGGCCGGGCCGTTCTCCCGGTCGGCCGGGTTCAGCGCCGCCTGCAGCCGCTCGAGGGTTTCCTTGCTCCGCGGCGTCTGCACCACGGTCTCGCCCACCAGATCCGCGACAAGCGGCACCGCGGGCCTTGGCGCGCCGGATCGGGGGCCTTCCGCCTCGGCGCTCGCGTCGGGCAGTGAGGTCATCGGCTTGCCGTCGGCCATCGCGTCCTCGGCCTCGTCAATGCTCTTCTGCACGTGCGACCAGTTGTAGCGGACGAGGTGCTCGACCCAGGCAGGCACCACCGGAATGACGACGCCGATCACGACCCGGTAGTTGGTAATCGCCAGCGGCTTGCCTTCGCGGGCGCGATCGCGCAGGGCAGTGCCGCGCAGTTCGCGTATGCTGACAGTTTCCATTGGCATTTCTCTCTTCTATAGGCGTGGGCCGAGGCCGGCGTGTCCGCTCGCCTCTCCCGAAAGCGCCTGTTAAACGACCGCGCTCTGGGTCGGCGCATCAGCGCTTCCAGAAGCGTAGCCGCGCCCGTCTGGGCTTCGTCTGCTGCGGCGTCGGCTTGCTCTTGTAGAGCGTCGGCTCGCGCCGGCCGCTCTCGTCGATGAGCATGATCCCGATGGCCGCTTTTTCGGTCGGCGCCGCACATACGGTGGGCGCCGCCGAAGCTTGCCTTCTGGACACTGATGGCCTCCTCACTTTCTCCCAGTGGCGGATCACGGCTCGGCTGGTAGCCGGAAAAACTGATTTCGATCATGCACGCTCCCCCCCAACTGAGCTTTCGCCTGCGCTTTAACATCCTTGACCAGCCTTTCCGTCGATCCGTGTCTGCAAGTGTCGCCAGTGGCTACAACTGTCGACAGTGCCATCGTATGCCCTCGTCGTCCGGTCGGCAAATTTTTCGATAGCCGAGGTTAGACGCGGGAAAACACAACCAGCCTGTGTTGTATTGCAACTTTCTGCTAGATTTTCACAATGGCCGGTTAGGCTAGTGCAACGGTCGAGCTGTCAAGGGACGTCGGAGATGCCGCCCAGAAGAGAGCGCGATGATCGCGTTCAGCAGGAGGTAACGGACATCACGTCGGCCTCTCAGCTGCTCAGGTACGCCGCCGCCGGCCAGCTGGAGCGGCTGCACCGGGACAGGGGAATCACCCAGGGAAAGATCGCCAGGGCGGCCGGCCTGGGCAGGGCCCCCTCGACGCACGCCCCGGCGCTGACGACGGCGCTGCGGCAGGGCCTGTCCGCCAGGCAGCTCAGCAGCCTGGACGAGATCATCGGCGCGCTTGATCCGCGGGTCGATGGCACCGGCGGGCTGTCCTCGCTGGCCCTGCGGCTGTCCGCGGAGCAGCGGCACGAGATGAAGGGCAGCAGCCTGACCGCGCGGATCCCGCCGGGCTGGACGATGAAGACGGTCACCGACGTGCCGGCCGACGAAGTCGGGGTGCTGATCCAGGCGTCGGCGCTGCTGTCGGAATTCATCACCGTGGACAAGCTGGACATGCCGGGCGCCGTCACCGAGATCCGGGGACGCTACCGCAGCGAGATGGACCTGCTGGTCCGGCGGCTCATCCTGATCTCGGTCGCGCCGCCGACGTCGCGGACGTACGACGCGCAGATCCTGCTCGGCATGCTCGCCAGCTACGCCTTCGAGCTGACCCGCGACCGGCTGGAAGCCGAGCTGAGGGACTCGCCGATGTCGTTCCGGGTCTGGCGGGCCATCACCAAGCTGGTGATGCTCAGCAAGGGCGGTGAGCAGACCGAGGGGCTGCGGCAGTGGGCGGCCCGGCTCCTCGGCGACGCCGGAGAGCTCAGGAACCGCAGCCTGCACGCCGGGTACAGCTCCGACCTCGAGTTCGCGGTCATGGTGCCGGCCGCGTGGTCGCCGGGCGGCCGGGACTGGGTCGGCGATGCCCTGTGGGCCAGGGCGCGGGACAACAACGCGACGATCCGCGAGCGCGGCACCGCCGCCATGGGGATATGGGAGCGCGCGGTCAGCGGGGACCGGCCGGACCTGCCGGCCATCGAGAAGCAGCTGGGCGGCCTGATCACCGAGTTCAGGGACGCCAGGACCCGGCCGGACGCGGCCGCCGGTCTCGCCTGGATCGCCGACACCCTGGAACTTGCCATCGCCACCAGGCAGCCCGTCTGCAACACCTGGCCCCAGGTCGGCTACGAGTGGTTCCGGCACGTCCAGGAGGCGGCGGACCATCTCGACAACGCCGACGTCCCCGCCCACCTGCTGGCCGGCACCAAGAGCCTGTTCCGGCACATGATCCTGCAGAACGCCGGCGTCTACCGCCGCCAGGCGATCGAGACCGTGGTCACCAGCGGGATGAACCGGGCGGTGGCCCGGGCACTGGGCCACCTGCTGAAGATCGAGGAGAACGAGCCCTGGCTCCGCATCCGGGCCCAGGCCGCCCTCGGCTTCATGCAGGTCCACGACTACCAGGCCGAGATGGACCTCACCACCGCCTGCGTGCAGGCCCACCAGAAGCTGGATCCGTACGCGACCCCGGACGACCCGCAGCCGCCCCGATCGCAGGTGACCGAACTGCACGCCTCGCTGTTCGCGGTCGGCGACTGCTTCGGCGTCACCGGCGCCGAAGAGCGCGCCGCGGAGGCGCGCGAGAAGCTGCGGTACGTGCTGACCGACCTGGCCACCATGGAGGGCGACCGCGCGAACCGGCTCCGGCGCCCCGCCCGGGCGGCCGCCTACCTGCTGACCGTGACCGCGCAGCCCAGGGTCGGCGGCAAGGAAGACCTCTCCCAGGTGCTGCTGGAGAAACTCAGCCAGCACAAGGACCCGGTGACCTCAAAGCTCAGCCAGTGGGCGCTGAGCTTCCGGTTCGCCGCGGACGGAACGATCAGGCCGTTCCTCGCCTCGGCCGGGGCCAGCGCGTAGGCCTTCCTGGTCGTCTTCCGGGTCGCCAGGACGCCGCCATGATGCTGGCCGAGCCGCGCACCCGGCCAGCATCATGGCGGTCCTCGCGTCGGCAAGGACCGCCGGGACCGTGCTGTCTCGCGGCGGCATGCCGTGGCAACGGGACAGTTCGGCCCGCACGTACGCCAGCGGATCTTCGGAATCGGCCCACGCGGCCGTCACGGACGCGCGGGCCGCGGCCACCAGCTGTGCATACCGCGCCTTGAGCAGCGCCAGCGACTGCTCCGCCTGGGCGGTTCTCGCCGCCGCGGCGGCGCTCTCGACCTTGAGCAGCGCCAGCGCCAGTTCGGCGTGCGCCGCCGACCTATGGCTCAGCCTTGGCCGTTGTTTGGCGATCAGCACGACGCCTCCTTGGCTCTGGCTCCGGCCGTGGCTCTGGAGTTGGCTCTGGCGCCGGGCTTGGCCCTGGCGCCGGGCTTGGTCGGGGTCGGATCCTGCGGCGGTTCGTCCTGGCGGCGGTGCCTGCCGGGGGCGCCCGGGCGGTGGTCCGCAGGATGGCCGCGGTGCCTGCCCGGGTCGCTCAGGGCGATCGGATGGCGTCGCGCGCTGCCTGGGCCTGCTGGGCCTCCTGTGCCTGCTGGCCCTCCTGGGCTGGCCGGGGCGGCCACGGCACCAGGCAGCGCGCGAGATCTGGACGTCGGGTTGGCGTTCATCGTGTCACTGCTTCAGCTTCCTTGAGCGCTTCCTGGATCACGCCAGGAATGCGGGCGTAGACGCCGTTGACTCTCCTTGCCCCGCGGGCGACCCGGTCTGACGTGGGCACTGTCATGCTGCGAGCCCGTTCCTCGCGGCGGATCCCCAGCGCCATCATCGCGAGGAAGCCGAGCACGACCCCCGCGCCGACCAGCGCCAGGGCGACCAGCGCGTATACCTCGATCATGACGCCCTCCCGAAGTGGACGGCCGCGCCCCAGGCGGTGGCGGCCTGCCGGAACCCGGCCCGGCGCGGGCCGGCGGCGAACCGGCCGGCCGGGCTTCCCCGGCAGGCCGAATACGTTTGTCGTGCCTGCAACCGCGCACGCGCCGGGACGGTCGTGCCGGGTTGCCTGATGTAGTTGGTCCTCATCACATGCTCGCTTCCTGGCCTGCTAGGCCTGCTAGTGGCAGGGGGTCCTGCCAGTGCTTGGTGGGCCAGCCGGTCCCCGTGACGGCTGGAGGTGAATACGTGGTCGGAAAGTCGGCGCCTGGTAGGGGCAGCCGGCCCCGCCCGGGAAGGCGGAGCCGGCTGCGTCGCGCTTGTCCTACCGGGGCGTCAAGGAATCGGACAAGCCTGGTCTCCCCCGTCCCGCTGTCCCGGACGATCAGCTCACGCCCGGCCCGCAGCTGCGCATCGAAGAACTCGTACGAAGTGATCGCGCGGTTCGCGAGATCAGTCGTAGACAACCTGGTGCGCCGCCGAAGCCGCCGGAGATCGCCCGCCACCGTGGGAATCAGGATGACCGAGAGATGCTCGCCTAGTGCCTGTGCCCGTGCGCTGTGCCTGGCCAGACTGGCGGCCATATAGCTCACCTCCTCATGGATAGCCCCGGTTGAGGTTCTGATTACAGATCGCATGTCTCTTGGTTACAGCCGATTCCTGCTGATCTAGCAGGGATCAGCTGGCGATCCTCCCTTCTTGTTCCATCAACATACAGTCTGATGCCCAGCAGTGCAACAGTTAAACAGCATAAATTTGATGACTTGCTTGCAGCACATCCCTGCCAGATCTAAGATGTAACCGCAGCAGGAGGAAACCTGCACGTCAAGGGCCTCAAAGGAAGGACCTCGCCAATGAACGATCTTCACGAGATCACCGGCCGCTACCGGACGCAGGCCAGCCCACAACCAGGCCTGACCACGGCATGGCCACTCGGCTTCTACGACCTAGATGCGAGAAACGGGCCCCCGCCGACACACCGACCCAAGGAGGTACCTTCTCATGACACAAGGAAGCCTGGTTCAGCTCGAGCCGGGCCGCACCGAGCAGCCCAGCCCGTCTGCTCGGCTCACGATCGACGCCCGGATTCTGAAGACTACGGAGGAAATCGTCCCTCC
>JASHTQ010000597.1 GCA_030040475.1 Streptosporangiaceae bacterium | reverse complement strand
GTCGTGTGCGGTCCCGGTCGTTTGTGGTACTCGGCGGACACTCAGACACGAAACATGACAACCGAGTCGACAACTGGCGCGTCACTTTAATGAGCGATCAGGTCAGCCGCCCCTGCCCTGGCCGGCTCGGCGGTCCGTGCACGGGGCACGGCCGCGGGTCCTAGGAGGAACCAAGTATGTCCATCAAGAGCAAGGTCATCGCGGCTGCGGCCACGCTGACGCTGGTCGGTGGCGTCAGCGCGGTTGGCACGCTCAGCGCGAGTGCGGCCACGCCGTCCTGCGGCCACCGCTGCCTCGACCTGTTCAACCGCGAGTTCGGCACGCACCGGAGCCCGGCCTTCGTTCTCGACGTGCTGCGCCAGGGCGCCAAGGTCGGCCAGCCGATCATCCTGTACCGGACCAGCAACAGCGACCCGGCTGAGGACTTCACCATCTCGGCGCAGGGCACGGTGTACGACTTCTACGAGGCAGGCCTGGCCTCGGCGGCGCTGAACCTGCACTACTCGCACTTCGAGGCCTACGAGATCGAGTACACGCCTTACGGCGCGGACAGCAACCTGTGCGTGGGCGTCGGCAGCACTCCGGCCGACGGCACGAAGGTCGCCCTCGAACCGTGCGGCGAGAGCGCCAGGACCCTCTGGGTCGCCGACTCCTACGACACGGTCTTCGGTGGCTACGTCCCGCTGATCAACGGCGCGGACACCAACTTCTCGAACCCGTACGTGCTGAACTACCCGGGTAACGCCTATCCGACCGACAACCCGCGGCCTCAGCTGACCACGTGGACGCTGTCGAAGTACTCCAACGGCGCCGTCTACGACAACCAGCTGTGGGGTGCCAACTTCGGCGTCCTGAAGTAAGTTCCGGTTCCGCCTCCGATGGCGCCGGCCCCGCTGGGCCGGCGCCATCGCCGTGTCCGGGGACGGCCGGCTGCCCCGCGCCGCAGCGGGCATGTTCCGCGGCAGCGTGGGGTAGTACGCTCACGTCTAGAACAGCAACGATTACTTTGAGTCGTGATGAGGTTCACCGTGAGCCAGGAGAGTCACCGGCACCTGCCCCCGGCATGCCCGCGGTGCAGCAGGGCCCTCCAAGAGCCGACGGCGTGGTCCAGCGCCTGGCGCTGCGACTGGCACGGCGAGGTCCATCCCTTGCTCCCCGCCTTCAACTCCTCCAGGGAGGGACTCGACGGGCTGCTGCGCATCGCCGGCGTGCCGGTCTGGCTGCCATGGCCGCTGCCGGTCGGCTGGCTGGTGGCGGGCTTCGCGGGCGCGGGCGACGAGCGGACGGGCGCCCGTGCCTGCGCGGTGGCGATCTCCGGCCCGAACCCTCTGCTCGGCGGGCCCGCCGACATGCTGGTGGTGGCCGAGGAGCCGGGTGTCGGCCTGGGCGCGGCGCTGGCGGGCCTGGACGGCGTCGACCCGGGAGCGGACTTCGCCTGTGCGCCATCGGTGGCCACGGTCTCGTTCGGCAATCACGAGTTTCCGCTCTGGCAGGTGGAATCGCCGGATCGCGCCGTGTTCGCGGGCGAGATCAAGGGCCACTGGCTGTGGCTCGTGCTGTGGCCCGATACCGCGGGGGTCCTGCTGCTCGAGCCGATCGAGCTGCGTGACCTGCGCGATCCGGGTCAGGACATCGACCTGCCCTTCGGGGCCGTCTCCCCGCGGCTGCCCGCCGCCAACTGACCGGGTCCCGGGCCTTACGATGGGCGGCGCGATGCGCGCGGACCTTCATGTGCACAGCGACGCCTCGGACGGGACCGACTCCCCGGCCGAGGTGATGCGCCGCGCCGCGCTGGCGGGCCTGGACGCGGTGGCGCTGACCGACCACGACACCGTCGCGGGCCTGGCGCCCGCGCGGCAGGCCCGGCCGGCCCGGATGACGCTGGTGCCCGGCATGGAATTGTCCTGTCGGCAGGCGGGTCACAGCATTCACCTGCTGGCGTACCTGTTCGACCTCGACGATCCCGAGCTGGCCGCGCAGACCCGGCGCATCCGCGACGACCGCGTGCACCGCGCCCGCGCCATGGTCGCCCGGCTGGCGGACCTCGGCGTCCCGGTCAGCTGGGATCAGGTGTCCGCCATCGCGGGGACGTCCGTGGTCGGCCGCCCGCACATCGCCCGCGCGATGGCCGCGAGTGGCGTCATCGCCGAGCCGGGCGAGGCGTTCACAGCCGACTGGATCGGTGACGGCGGCCGCGCCTACGTGGGCAGGTACGCGCTCGATCCCGCGCACGCGATCCGCCTGGTCCGTGCGGCTGGCGGCGTCACGGTACTCGCCCATCCCCGGGCGGAACGGCAGCAATGGCAGGCCGGCGACGAGCAGATCGCGGAGCTGGCGGCGGCAGGCCTGGCCGGGGTGGAGGTATTCCATCCCGACCAGCCGAAGTCACGGCGGGCCCGGCTGCTCGGAACGTGCCGCGAGCTCGGTCTGGTGCCCACGGGCGGCAGCGACGATCACGGCAGCCTTACCGGTTACCGGATCGGCGCGGAGACGACGCCGGAGGATTCTTACTGGCGGCTGATGGCCCAGGCCTCGGGAAACGAACCGCTGAGGAGAAATTGAGCTATCGGTAGGAATTTGACTGCTGATCCTGATGTGTCCAACGACCGTTACCGATCCGCAGTAAAATAACTGTGCGCTACTCGACAACCAACTCTCCGTGATCGGCGTCCTTATCAATGTAACTCGCTGTACCGTGCTGCTCACATCGGGCAGTGACGCTCTCAGCGGACAGCCGTACGCAGGGTACGGCTGTAGTACAAGGAGAAACATTCATGTCAATGAAGAGCAAGGCCTTCGCCGCGACCGCGGCGCTGACGCTGCTCGGTGGCGTCGGCATGGCCGGCGCGCTTAGCGCGGGGACCGCGAGTGCGGCCACGCCGTCGTGTGGCGTTCTCTGCCCGGACATCTTCAGCCACCAGTTCGGCACGCACCACAGCCCGAACTACGTGCTTGACGTCCTGCGCCAGGGTGAGAAGGTTGGCCAGCCGGTCATCCTGTTCCGCACCGCCAACAGCGACCCGGCCGAGGACTGGACCGCTGCCTTCCAGGGCACCGTGGCCGACTACTACGCGGCCGACATGGTAAGCGCTGCCCTGGCTCTGCACTATGGCTGCATCGCGGGCGACAACTTCCCGGACTGCTACGGGGACCCCACGGCGACCCTCAACGACCCGGCGTTCGAGATCGAGTACGCGCCTTACGGCGTGGACAGCGGCCTGTGCATGGGCGTTGCCAGCACCGCCTACCAGGAGGAGAAGGTCTCCCTCCAGCCGTGTGGCGTCTCCGCCAAGACGGTCTGGGTCGCGGACCTTTCCGACTCGCCATCGACGCTGTTCAACGCGTACGTGCCGCTGATCAACGGCTCGGACAACAACTTCTCCCAGCCGTTCGTGCTCACCTACCCGACCGACGGGTACCCGACCGACATGCCGCGGCCGCAGCTTGAGGTCGACAACATCACCGGCTTCTCGCAGGGCTTCCCGTTCGGGCCCGAGCTGGGCACTGTCGACGACAACCAGCTGTGGGGCGGCGACTTCGGTGTGCTGAACTAGTCAGCCTCGATTTACCAGGTGGCGCCGGCCCGTCAAGGGCCGGCGCCACTGCCGTGCCTGCCGAACCCGGGCGGGTATCGTGCCTGGATGACTATCACATCGTCGCTCGCGAGGGACGTCCGAGACGTCTTCCATAACGACCTGGACGCGACGCAGCGGTCGGCGCTGCTCAGCTGGCTCGGCTTCGCCGGCACGTTCGGCGCGGTCCGGGGCATCACGTACAGCATCAAGGAGGGCAAGGGCCCGTTCGGCAACCTCAGCGTCGGCGGCGAGCACCTGCACCACTACATGTGGGGCATCGGCCTGGTCAGCGGGGTCGGCGGCCTCGCGGTCCACGGCGAGGACCGGCAGCGCAGGCATCCGGCAGTGGCGCTCAGCTACGGCGCCGGGCTCGCCCTCATCGTCGATGAGTTCGCCCTGCTGCTGGACCTGAAGGACGTCTACTGGGCGAAACAGGGCCGGATATCGGTCGACATAGGCATCGCGGGCATCGCCGCGGCGGGCACCTACTTTGCTGCCCTGCCGCTGGTCCGCGCCCTGCGCCGGCGCCGGGCGGACAAGGAAGGACCCGTCGATGCGGGCGCAGGCCACGAGAGCTGATCCCGCGCCGCCGGTCAGGAACACCCGGTGAAGTTCTTCTGGGAGGTCTTCGTCACCCTGTTCGTGATCACCGACCCGGCGGGTACCGTGCCGGTGTTCCTCGGGCTGACCAAGGACAGGTCCGCCAGGGACCGTAACATCCTGGCCTGGCAGGCCGCCGTCGTGGCCTTCGGCGTCATCGTGGTGTTCGCCCTGTTCGGCCGGACGATCCTGGACTATCTCGGGGTCGGCTTGCCCGCCCTGGAGGGAGCTGGCGGCCTGCTCCTGCTGCTTGTCGCGCTGGAGCTGCTGACCGGCAAGGCCACCGAGCCCAGCCCGGCCGAGCTGGACCGGGCAAACGTGGCGTTCGTGCCGCTCGGAACGCCGCTGCTCGCCGGGCCGGGCGCGATCGTGGCGACGATGCTCTACGTCCAGCGCGCTCGCGGGGCGGGCGAGGGATTCGCCCTCGCCGGGGCCATCATCGCGGTGGCCGTCGCGGCCTGGCTGGCGCTGCGCTTCGCGCCCGTGCTGCACCGGGTGCTGACCGACAACGGCGTCGAGCTGCTGACCAGGATCGCCGGGCTGCTCCTCGCCGCCATCGCCGTCCAGCTGGTCGCGGATTCCGTCATCGCCTACGCGCACAGCGCGTGACCGGGTTCCTGTGGTAGGAAGGTCGGCGGGTGCGGGGACGCGAGGAAGGAAGCACCGCGATGACCACACGCATCGAGCACGTCTCGTCGCCGGCCGCCGACGGCGGCGACGAGATCCACGCCTGGATAATCGGCGACGACGACGAGGTCATCGTCGTCGATCCGGGCACCGACGCGGCAGCCGTGCTCGACACGGTAGGCGATCGCGAGGTGCTCGCGGTGATCTGCACGCACGGCCACGCCGAGCACGTCGCCGCCGCCGTGCAGGTGGCCGAGCGGGACGAGGCGCCGGTCGCGCTGCACCCGGCGGACGGGCTGCTGTGGCGGGAGTCCCATCCGCACGACGAC